>NZ_JBNNSR010000014.1:0-62510 GCF_050277925.1 Peribacillus sp. NPDC097264 | reverse complement strand
AAGGAACAACGTTCCTGATATGTTTGGTGGCGATAGCGAAGAGGTCACACCCGTTCCCATTCCGAACACGGCAGTTAAGCTCTTCAGCGCCGATGGTAGTTGGGGGTTTCCCCCTGTGAGAGTAGGACGCCGCCAAGCTATACTTTATAATAAATGTACCATTCATACCGTCGCGGGGTAGAGCAGTCCGGTAGCTCGTCGGGCTCATAACCCGGAGGTCGCAGGTTCAAATCCTGTCCCCGCAATCATGAAAAAAACGAAACGATGTTTCGTTTTTTTATTTTTACGAATCAATTGAATATTTTTTTGTGAAATAAGCCATACTATAATTAATGTTATGTTTTATTAATCCATCTCTTTAAAAAAGGAAAAGAAATTCCTTGCTTATCAGAACGATTTGTATTATAATAATATAAGTCTTAAAGAAAAAGTATAATGTTTGGTGGCGATAGCGAAGAGGTCACACCCGTTCCCATTCCGAACACGGCAGTTAAGCTCTTCAGCGCCAATGGTAGTTGGGGGTTTCCCCCTGTGAGAGTAGGACGTCGCCAAGCTGTACTTTTTATATAAATGTATCATTCATACCGTCGCGGGGTAGAGCAGTCCGGTAGCTCGTCGGGCTCATAACCCGGAGGTCGCAGGTTCAAATCCTGTCCCCGCAATCATGAAAAAAACGAAACCTTTGTTTCGTTTTTTTTGTTTTACCGGATTTTCATCTTATAATATCCATAACTTATTTGTTTCTTCTTTTGAAACAAGGTACACTACATATAGAATCTTTTTTTGAATCAATGGTGAATGAATGCGTTTTTTATAGGTAGAATTTAGCCCTTTTTTAACTGGGGATCAATTACTTAATTGAATGATAAAGGTGACGGATATATGCAACATTTCGAATGGATTTCTGAAAATGAGGAAGAGACGGCACAGTTTGCGCAGGAATTGGCTAAGAGGCTTCGCAGTGGCGATGTACTGGCTTTAGAGGGAGATTTAGGGGCAGGGAAAACTGCATTTACTAAAGGTCTTGCTAAGGGATTAGGGGTCTCACGTACGGTGAATAGCCCTACCTTTACGATTATAAAGGAATACAACGGTCGCTTACCCTTATATCATATGGATGTATATCGGGTAGGAGAGTCAGAAGAGGATTTAGGTTTTGATGAATATTTTGATGGCGATGGTGTGACAGTCGTGGAATGGGCCCATTTAATAAAAGACCAACTCCCCGAGGACATTCTGACCATTAATATTTATCGTCTTGGTGATACGAGTCGCCGATTTGTTTTGGAAGCTCATGGCGAACGGTATGTTATGTTATGTAAGGAGATAATTTCATGAAGGTTTTAGCGATAGATACATCGAACTTTACTTTAGGGGTTGCTTTAATAAATGGTACCCAAGTGATCGGAGAGTACACGACGAATTTAAAGAAGAACCATTCCGTTCGGGTGATGCCTGCAATCGAGTCTTTATTGAAGGACTGTGATACGTCTCCTAAAGAGCTGACGAAAATCGTTGTCGCTCAGGGTCCTGGATCTTATACAGGAGTTAGAATTGGCGTAACGATAGCAAAAACATTGGCCTGGACACTGAATGTTCCATTATCCGCTGTTTCTAGTTTAGAAGTGCTAGCAGCGAATGGCCGTTATTTTGATGGTTTGGTTTCCCCATTGTTCGATGCTAGACGTGGCCAGGTATATACAGGTTTATATGAATTTGATCATGGCACGTTAAAAACGGTCACGGAAGATTGTAATATTCTAAGCTCTGAATGGGCGATGAAGGTAAAGGAATACAATCGACCAGTATTGTTTGTTGGCCAGGACGTGGAGATTCATCGTGAGGCCATTACAGAAGTACTGGGGGATTTAGCTGTCTTTGCTCCTGTACAGTTGTATAATGCGAGACCAAGCGAACTTGCTTTTATTGGTTTGAATAAGGATGAAGTCGATATACACCACTTCGTTCCCAACTATATTCGTATGGCTGAAGCCGAAGCAAAGTGGCTTGAACAGCAGGGTAAATAAAATAAAAGGAAAGCGACCGATTATGATGAGCAAAACAATGACGTTTCGTAAGATGAAAACGGAAGATATCGAGCAAGTTTTGAACGTGGAAAAACAGTCCTTCACTTTGCCTTGGAGCCGGGAAGCTTTCTTTAATGAACTGAATCATAATGAATATGCTGTTTATATGGTTATTGAAGATGAGGGGAAAATTGCCGGTTATTGCGGGGCCTGGATTGTCATTGATGAATCGCATATTACCAATATCGCCATTTTACCCGAGTATCGAGGGCAAAAGCTTGGTGAAGCCCTGCTAAGAAAAATGATAGAAATCTCGATCAGCATGGGGGTGGTCCGGATGACGCTAGAGGTTCGGGTCAGCAATGCTGTAGCCATTTCCCTCTATGAAAAACTGGGCTTTCAAAAGGGCGGAATAAGGAAAAGATATTATACAGATAATCAAGAAGATGCTTATGTTATGTGGGTGAATTTTAGATGAAAAAAGATCAATTGATATTGGGTATTGAAACGAGCTGCGATGAGACAGCTGCAGCCGTCATTAAGAATGGAACAGAGATAGTCAGCAATGTTGTGGCTTCACAAATAGAAAGCCATAAACGGTTTGGTGGTGTCGTTCCGGAAATAGCGTCTCGTCATCATGTTGAGCAGATCACCATCGTATTGGAGGAGGCCCTGCTTCAAGCTGGTGTGACATATGAGGATTTGGATGCCATAGCTGTCACTGAAGGCCCAGGGTTAGTAGGAGCCTTGTTAATAGGCGTTAATGCAGCCAAAGCCATTGCTTTCGCGCATGGAATCCCTCTTGTGGGAACGCACCATATTGCAGGACATATATATGCGAATAGACTGGTACAAGAAATACAGTATCCTGCCCTTTCTTTAGTCGTATCAGGTGGACATACCGAATTGGTGTTATTGACTGAGCCTGGTTCCTTTAAAGTAATTGGGGAAACAAGAGATGACGCGGCAGGCGAGGCTTACGATAAAGTCGCAAGAACACTGGGGCTTCCGTATCCTGGGGGTCCACATATCGATAGACTTGCTCATGAGGGGACACCATCTTTGAAACTGCCAAGGGCTTGGTTAGAAGAAGGAAGCTATGACTTTTCTTTCAGCGGCTTGAAATCAGCTGTCATTAATACCTTGCATAATGCAGAACAACGTGGCGAAAATATTGAGCCGCAGGACTTAGCGGCAAGCTTCCAGGCGAGTGTTATTGAGGTTCTTGTGAAGAAGGCCGTCAAGGCTGCCAAGGAATATGAAGTGAAACAGGTATTGCTTGCTGGAGGAGTTGCTGCCAATAAAGGGCTCAGAAATGCTCTTACGGATGCTTTTTCAGGTTTGTCAATGGACCTGGTCATTCCTCCCTTACATCTTTGTACGGATAACGCGGCGATGATCGGTGCTGCAGGCAGCATCATGTTTGAAAAGGGAAAACGCTCAGGACTAGATTTGAACGGAAATCCTGGGTTGGATATAGAAGTTTTCTAATGAAGGCAGGATACCGAACTTTGGTATCTTGTTTTTCTGTTTTTACAAATCATGCTTATTTTGTGGATAAAATTTTTTCACTATTCAAAACACCTGTGTATAAATAGTAATTTTGTGGATAAGTGGATAAATTTTTGTGGATAGTGTGGGTAAACTAAAATAATGTTGATTCAGTCGTGCTTGTTATGTGCATAAGACTGTGGATAACTTATTGCTTCATAAGAAAAAGACTGAGTCACATGACCCAGCCTTCATCTTACTCTTCTAATTCGGCCCATTCTTCCAGATACTGATCTAATGTTTCTTGTGCCTTGTCCAGTTTCGTCTGTATGTCCATCACTTTTTCATGGTCTTGGAAAACCGCTGGGTCACATAGAAGCTCATTATACTCGGTAATTTCTGTTTCCAGCAATTCCATCGCCGATTCAATCTCTTCGATTCGACGTTTGCGTTGCCGTTCTGCTTTTTTCGTTTCTTTATCCAGTTTATAATTTGTTTTTTCGACCTTTATTTCTACTGTATTTGCCTTACCCTGTTGTTCAAGGGCTTCAATTTCAGCTTGCTCTTGTTTTTTCTCAACATAGTAATCATAATCCCCAAGGAATTCTTCATTGCCGTCCTTGGATAGCTCTATGATTTTTGTAGCGATTCGATTAATGAAGTAACGGTCATGCGAGACAACAAGAATGGTTCCAGGATAATCGATCAAAGCATTTTCAAGGACTAACTTGCTCTCCAGGTCCAAATGGTTAGTCGGTTCATCCAGAATCAAAAAGTTTCCCTTTTCCATCATCATTTTCGCTAAAGCAAGGCGAGCCTTTTCCCCACCGCTCAAAGTTGAAACGGTTTTCAACACATCGTCCCCGCTAAAAAGGAAATTGCCTAGCACTGTCCGGATATCTTTCTCCGGTTTAGTCGGGTAATCATCCCATAGTTCATTCAGGACGCGTTTATTAGAAATGAGATTGGCTTGTTCTTGATCGTAATAACTGACTTCGACATTGGTTCCAAAGCGAAATTCCCCGGAAATCGGAGGGAGCTTTGAAATGACGGTTTTCAATAATGTAGATTTACCGACACCATTCGGTCCGACGAGGGCAATGCTTTCGCCTTTTGTCATCCGGGAGTTAATGTTTTGAGACACTGCTTCCCCCGCATAGCCGATGGCCAAGTTTTGAAGATGAAGCACTTCATTGCCACTTTGTTTTTCTATTTGAAAGGAAAAATTGGCGGATTTCTCATCACCCTGAGGCTTGTCCAATACGTCCATCTTTTCCAGCTGTTTACGACGGCTTTGGGCTCTTTTGGTCGTCGATGCCCTCGTTATATTACGTTGGACAAAATCTCGCAGTTTTTCTATTTCCCCTTGCTGTTTCTCGAATTGTTTCATTTCACGTTCATAGTCTTCTGCTCTTCTTTCTAAGTAGGAGCTGTAATTTCCATAGTACTTTTTCATGTTATTCCTTGAAATTTCATAGACCTGATTGACAACTTTATCAAGAAAATAGCGATCATGGGACACAATAAGTACTGCACCCTGATAGCTTTGCAAATATTGTTCAAGCCAAGAGAGTGTCTCGATATCCAGATGGTTTGTAGGCTCATCCAGTATTAAAATATCAGGTTTCTTTAAAAGTAATTTCCCCAAGGCAAGGCGTGTCTTTTGACCACCGCTCAATGTGGAAATTAAAGTGGAATGATCAAAATCTCCAAATTGGAGACCATGTAAGACAGAGCGGATATCAGCTTCATATTGATACCCGCCCTGTTCTTTGAATGTTACCTGGAGGGCATCATATTCACTTAACACCTTTTGGTAACGTATTTCATTTTCAAATGTTGCGGGATCGGCCATGGCAGCCTCGAGTCGCCGTAGTTCTTTTTCTTGTCCAATCAGTTTTTCGAATACAGTCAGCATTTCGTCCCAAATGGATAGTTCGGATTCCAATCCAGTATCCTGGGCCATATAACCGATTGTAATGTCTTTTGGCTTGATGATTTCGCCACCATCATGAGAAATTTGACCGGCTATAATTTTTAGCAAGGTCGACTTTCCTGCTCCATTTCGACCGACTAGGGCAATCCGGTCTTTATTTTGAACTTCAAGCTTCATATTTGATAAGATTAGCTCAGCACCATAATATTTAGATAGTTGATTGATTTGTAATAGAATCATGGATTTCACCTCAATTGATTATTGTTAGTGTAACGTATTATAGTATTTAACGGCAACAGCTTTGGTTTTAAAGGTGAAAAACAAGCTGTTACATAATGTAGGATAATAGTGTATGATTTAGGAGGGGTAATTTTATGAGCGATTTAACGCATTTTAATGAACAAGGCAGAGCCAAAATGGTTGATGTGAGCACGAAGCCGGAGACAATCCGGACGGCAACAGCTCAATCCAGCATCTTATTGAACGAAGAAATATATGAAAAAATCACGAATCAACAAATGAAAAAAGGTGATGTATTGGCGGTAGCACAGGTTGCAGGCATCATGGCCAGCAAAAATACATCCAATATCATTCCGATGTGTCACCCCATTTCCTTACAAGGGGTCAATATTGCTTTTGAGTGGGAAAAAGAAGAAAAAGGATACCGGCTTAAAATTGAAACACAGGTGAAAACGAAGGGTAGTACAGGTGTTGAAATGGAAGCGTTAACAGCAGCATCTGCAACCGCATTAACGGTTTACGACATGTGTAAGGCACTGGATAAAGGAATGATTATCGGGCCTACATTTTTAGTGGAGAAAACAGGTGGCGTGTCCAGCAGTGATTACAAAAGGCAGCTAAATCAAATGTAATCGTTTTAAAAGCATGTATAAAGGCGGGGAAGAACAATGAACCATGACCCAAAGATACCGCAAGCAACGGCTAAAAGGTTGCCCTTGTATTATCGATTTTTAAAAAACTTACATTCCTCAGGTAAACAAAGAGTTTCCTCAGCTGAGCTGAGTGAAGCTGTAAAGGTAGATTCAGCAACGATCCGCCGCGATTTTTCCTACTTTGGAGCACTTGGAAAGAAGGGCTACGGCTATAATGTCAATTATTTATTGTCTTTCTTCAGAAAAACATTGGATCAAGATGAACTGACAAAAGTAGCCTTAATTGGAGTGGGGAATTTAGGGACTGCCTTTTTAAATTACAATTTCATGAAAAACAATAATACAAAAATTGAAATGGCATTTGAAGTTTCTGAAGACAAGGTCGGAAAGACCATCGCTGATGTGCCGATCTATCATATGAACGAAATAGACACACTTTTGCAGGAAAACAATATTACGGTAGCGATTTTGACGGTCCCTGCCCAAGAGGCCCAGACGATAACCGATCGTTTGGTTCAGGCCGATATAAAAGGGATACTGAATTTCACTCCAGCCAGGCTGACTGTACCCCCATCCATAAGGGTTCATCATATTGATCTGGCGGTTGAGCTTCAATCGCTGATTTACTTTTTAAAGCACTATCCTGTAGTAGAAGAAGCTGTTCTAGAAGAATAAAAACACGCTGCGATTATGCAGCGTGTTTTTTATTTCTTGTTATTCTTTTGTATGGACTTAATTTTAAAGTGGATGAGAATCATACGGATCCCAGATCCCAAGTCAAGAGTCGCAATCAATACAAGGATATAGGCGAAAAATCCCCATCCGGAAGAATTGACTGTCTGGACGGCAATCGTTGTAAAGAGAATGCCCAAGCCTGCGTATACGATTCCGATGAATAAAGGTGACTGACGTTTCATAATAAACCTCCGATAAAGGCTTGTGCAGTATCTGACAATTTCTCGATATCTTCTCTATATACCACCTGAATAATGACAACAAGGGTATTCATAGCGACATGTGCGGCTATGGATACGAGAATACGGCCCGTTTTGGCATATAGGAAGGCAAAAGTGAAGCCCATTGCTGCATATAAAAGAAGATGTTCGAGTTCACCGTGTGCCAAGCCGAAAATAACCGAGCTGAGTAAAGCCGAAATGAAGAAATTAAAGCGTTTATAAAGCGATCCGAAAATAATTTTCCTGAAAATGATTTCTTCCAAAATAGGACCAATCACAGAGGTAACAAATATGACCATCGGAACTTTATAAATGAGTGAAACCAGATTTTGAGTATTTTCAGATTCAGTCTCCACCCCAAGCATCTGTTCGATGTTCCCAGCAATATTTTGAGCGAAAAAGGCTAGGAAGACACCCGCTATTGCCCATAGGAAGGACACGGGAACCGAAGTCTGTGTAAGCTCAGTATTTTCCTTCATATCTTTTCGCAACAAGAATAGAATCACTATTAGTGCTGCAAGAAAACTGAAGACGATCCAGTAAGCGGCCGATTTAACTTCGAGCTCATCACTTGGTATGCCCAGTGCAGACCCGATCACCGTGAAAATCGGCATTCCGACAATACCCGATAATTGCATGGCAATGTAAGTAATGATGACGAACCAATATTCTTTTTTCAAAAATGAAAACTCCTTTAATTAAGTCCGCCATTTTTTTAGAGTCCTGACATGGGGACAATCTATAAACGTATATAAAAAGGGTATCAAAAAACAGCCCATAACACCACTTATAGGTATATAAAAAGAGAACATTTCCAAAAAACATTTTAGGAATCATTATCCTAGAGTAGTATACCCGAAATTTATCAGAAATTAATAAAAAAAATTCAACAAGATACTTGCAAAAAGGGCTCGATTTATTTAATATTATAAATGTGTTAGCACTCGGTGTTGATGAGTGCTAATAAATCAGGCAATTGATTTAAGAGAAAATGAGGAGGTTGTTTCACTTGTTAAAACCATTAGGTGATCGCGTTATTATTGAATTAGTTCAATCTGAAGAAAAAACGGCAAGCGGTATTGTTCTTCCTGATACTGCAAAAGAAAAGCCACAAGAAGGTAAAGTCGTAGCGGTTGGTACAGGCCGTGTCCTTGAAAATGGCGAACGTGTTGCTTTAGAGGTTGCCCAAGGCGATCTAATTATCTTCTCAAAATATGCTGGTACTGAAGTTAAATACGAAAATAATGAATACTTAATCTTACGTGAAAGCGATATCTTAGCTATCATTGGCTAATTATACATCATACTTAACTGAACGAAAATTTTTCTTAAAATGATTAGGGAGGTACTTATACATGGCTAAAGAAATTAAATTTAGTGAAGAAGCTCGCCGTTCAATGCTTCGTGGCGTTGACGCTCTTGCAGATGCAGTAAAAGTAACGCTTGGACCAAAAGGACGTAACGTGGTTCTGGAGAAAAAATTCGGTTCACCGCTTATTACCAATGACGGTGTAACAATCGCTAAAGAAATCGAATTAGAAGATGCTTTCGAAAACATGGGTGCGAAATTGGTTGCTGAAGTAGCAAGCAAAACAAATGACGTAGCTGGTGACGGAACGACTACTGCAACGGTTCTTGCGCAAGCAATGATCCGTGAAGGTCTTAAGAACGTAACAGCTGGTGCTAACCCAATGGGTATCCGTAAAGGGATGGAAAAAGCGGTTAATACTGCTATTGCAGAATTAAAAGCCATTTCTCAACCTGTTGAAAACAAAGAATCGATTGCACAAGTTGCCGCTATCTCTTCAGCCGATGAAGAAGTAGGACAATTGATTGCAGAAGCTATGGAACGTGTAGGTAACGACGGCGTTATCACAATCGAAGAATCTAAAGGTTTCACAACTGAATTGGACGTTGTAGAAGGTATGCAATTCGATCGCGGATATGCGTCTCCTTACATGGTTACTGATTCAGATAAAATGGAAGCGATTCTTGAAAATCCATACATCTTAATTACCGATAAAAAAATTACGAACCTTCAAGAAATCCTTCCTGTACTTGAGCAAGTTGTACAACAAGGAAAACCACTATTGTTGATTTCTGAAGACGTGGAAGGCGAAGCACTTGCAACTCTTGTTGTGAACAAACTTCGTGGAACATTCAATGCAGTGGCAGTTAAAGCTCCTGGATTCGGTGACCGTCGTAAAGCTATGCTTGAAGACATCGCAGCTCTAACAGGCGGCGAATTGATCACGGAAGAAATCGGCCTTGACCTTAAATCTGCAACAATCGATTCTTTAGGACGCGCTTCTAAAGTCGTTGTTACAAAAGAGAACACAACAATCGTTGAAGGTGCTGGAGACACAGCTCAAATTCAAGCTCGTGTAAACCAAATCCGTGTTCAATTAGAAGAAACAACTTCTGAATTCGACCGCGAAAAACTACAAGAACGCCTTGCTAAATTAGCTGGTGGTGTAGCCGTAATCAAAGTCGGAGCAGCTACTGAAACAGAACTTAAAGAACGTAAACTTCGTATTGAAGATGCATTGAACTCTACTCGTGCTGCTGTTGAAGAAGGTATCGTAGCCGGTGGTGGTACAGCTCTTCTTAACGTATACAATAAAGTTGCAGAAATCGAAGCGGAAGGCGACGTAGCAACAGGCGTGAAAATCGTTCTTCGTGCAATCGAAGAGCCAATTCGCCAAATCGCTCACAACGCTGGACTTGAAGGATCTGTAATCGTTGAGCGCCTTAAAGGCGAATCAATTGGTACTGGCTTCAATGCCGCTACTGGAGAATGGGTGAACATGATCGAAGCTGGTATCGTCGATCCTACTAAAGTAACTCGTTCAGCTCTACAAAACGCTGGATCCGTGGCTGCTATGTTCTTAACAACAGAAGCAGTTGTTGCTGACAAACCAGAACCTGCTGGCGCTGCTGGCGGCGGAATGGGAATGCCTGATATGGGCGGAATGGGCGGCATGATGTAATAACTCATTTTTGAGAACTGGTTAACCCCATTTTTCGTCCAAAATGAGAAGCAGTTTTGCTAACTATTAATAAGTAAAATATAGACTACTTCCTCTAAAAAGGGGAGGTAGTCTTTTTTGTTGTTAAAATTTGCGTACCAAGATTTCTTAGAAGATAGGCAATTCAAAAATACTACAGAAGCAAATATTAAAAATTACAAAATGTTGCTAGGACAATTTATAGATTATTGTATTAAACAAGAAGTGGTGAATTTAGAGGGTCTTACACCTATGCAGGTGAAATCGTATTTAATGATGTGTCAGGATAAAGGGAATAAAGCAGGAACGCTTAATACGAAACTCCTTAGGAGGGACTATAGCATAATTACTTGGAACAGGAATTAGAAGAGGAGAACTTGTTGGTCTGATGTGGATTTTACCAAAGAGTATAAAACCTCTTGAACAAATTTATTATTCGGCGGGCACATATTTGCGGTATGTCGTTAAAGGACTTGTTCGCCACTATTTATTATATTAACAAAGAGCTACCATTGTACTCTAGCGTTAGGGCTTATTAGTAGTTAGAGGCTCAAGTGAAATTAGTAACAATGGGCATGTTCTAAGCAATCACTTATTGAAAAAAAGTAGAAATTTAATGGTATCGTGAACCTGGATGACGAATTTCAGGGCCAAGGTGCGGCTGCCATTAAAGGTTTTTATAAAGCGCAAGTGGATGTAGTAAATGCATGGATGGGTTTGATTGACCGTCACATCGCATTTTTTAGTGGCATTCCAGGAGATATTATTGAGGCAGACCTCAATGAAAGTATTGTTACAGTCCCTTTTTTAGAAGAAGAGTTAGTTACGGCTAGTCATAATGCTAAGGAAATGGTCCGCGCTCAGAAAACGGACTTGAAGAAAATCTTGGAAGGGATTCATGATATCATTCAATTAGAGCCCTTTTCCGATGAAGGTTTTTTAGAAAATATGGAGAAGGCGGAAAAGAAAAGGACCAAAACGATCAATAAGGTTCATAAACTAGACCATAAATGGACGACAGAATATGCTGAATCCGAAGAGGATCTGGATTCGATAGTTGCTCTCATGCAACAGTTGAAGGAATCTAGTACAAGGGGTGGGGAGACATCTCCTTTATATTTTAATTCGACCTCTTATAAAAATAGCGGAGCTTTTAAAAATGTAGAAGTAAGAAAAAAAGAGAATGAAGAATATCTGAAAGTGAAGAAAGAGGAAGCAGAAAAACGACTGATGAAAGACTTGAAAGCACAGCTTGATTCCGTTACAGATCCAGATGAGTTTTTCAAAATAGCTAATAAGATTGGGTATGAAAACTTAGAGCCTAGTCATCAGCAATATGCTTTACAATTAGAGATAAATAGACAAACGACAGAGATTGCAAAAGGAGTGGGAGAAGGCCTTTATGATGCAGGAAAAGACTTTGTAGTCGGAACATGGGATTTTGTCACGAATCCTGGAGAGAGTCTTAAAGGTACGGCTAATTCTATCGTCCACCCTGTTCAAACCTATAAGTATATTTCTAAATCTATCAAGGACTCCTACGAACGAGACATGGTAAATGGTAATGCCAATTCTCGGGCTCAATGGGTATCCTATGCACTAGGAACAACCGCGACTTCAATAGTAGGAACTAAAGGCGCAGGCGCCGTCACTAAAACCGGGGTAGCAACCACCAAAACGGCTGCAGTGAAAGGAACTGTGAAGGCGAAAGAATTATCTAGTTCTATTGCTAATCTTTTGCCTTACAATCCTAGAAACCAACTAGAATTGGCTGGAGGCGTCCCTTATAATACGGTTAATAGTAATGGGTTAAAAGAACAGCTAATTTCAATAGCGAGAGTAGAATCTGAAATTAATGGTAAGGGTACGGGTAAATATCAAGTTGTAGCATATAAGGATATTAAAGGAGTAGAAGGACTAGATGCCCATCATGCAGGCCAGAAGGCAGTAATGAAGAAATTAGTGGATAATTACGATCCATATACTGCTCCCGCAATAAATGTTCCAAAGGTCGGTCATACAATAAAAGGCCCTAATGGTATAATTTCGAGAAGTACCAAAGGAATAGAGAATCCTAGACAGCTATTGGCAAGGGATATTATCGAACTAAGAAGAGTCTATGATGATATACCAAATGCTAAATTAAAGAGTCTTATTGAATTAAACAAAAAAATGTATCCAGAAATGAGGAAATTAAATGAATGAGATTTTTGTCAAATCACTTTATGATTCAATAGTTAAAGAGAATCTTAAACTATACAAGAACTTGTATGAAACAACAAATGTTACTCCTAAAACAGATGAGTATTGGAAAAAAGCTATTAGTTTTTACGATAGTTTAACAGACGAAAATAAAGATATATTAATTAAGATAATTGAACAAACCATGATTAATACTATTTCAAACATGCTAGGAGTAATTGATGGAGGTTCAACTTTAAAAGATTGTTCGTTCGAACCTAAATTACTGCTTGATTCTATTGATACAGAAGGAGAACTACAAGATTCCTTTTTAGAATTCATAGAAGAAAGAGATAGCAACAGCTAATTGAACTTTTTATTACAGTGTTTTGTAGAACACAATTGTGATATTTTTGTTTCTATGAATCCTATTACCTTGATTGGCTAAATGCCTTTCAAGGTTTTTTACTTTTCATGAGTTCAGCGAACTCGTGGGAGGCCTCTTTTTTTCATTTGTTTAGTTACGTACAGATAAATGTAAAAGATTATCATTGACTAACATTATATGCGTTGTTAGAATGCATAAAAAGGTTTACGCATAAAAGCAATATAACATTAAAATTAACTCGTATAATCTTGGAAATATGGTCCAAGAGTTTCTACAAACTAACCACTTTAATTAGTTCGGCTACGGGAATATATAAGTACAGAATGTGTAGGTAAACAGCTATATTTTGTTTATCTCCGTTCTTCCTTGCTTATTTTTCCTTTCAAACAAAATGAGGAGGAATAAGATGAAGACCCCACAACAGATTAAATCTCAAATACTAGCAGCAAGGAATGTCATTTTACCGGAGCTAGTTATTAAAAATGTTCAAATAGTAAATGTATTTACGGATGAAATGGAGCGTGCGGACGTTGCCATTCATAATGGTAAGTTCGTAGGTATCGGCCAGTATCATGGTAAAAAAGAAATCGATGGCACTCCATATACAATGGTTCCAGGTTTAATTGATTCACACGTTCACATCGAATCTAGTATGCTTTCTCCTTCCCAATTTCAAAAAGCTGTTTTACCGCGAGGAATTACAACCATTATCACAGATCCTCATGAAATCGCAAATGTCCAAGGGTTAAAAGGAATAGAATGGATGTTGAAGGACAGTGAAAACTGTCTATTGAATTATCGCTATCAACTGCCTTCCTGTGTCCCGGCAACTTCCTTTGAGGACAATGGAGCGACTCTTGTGGCTTCGGATCTTGCGCCTCTTTATCATCATAAGCTTGTGCTTGGCTTGGCGGAAGTGATGGATTTCCCTGCAGTATTATCAGGCCAGGAAGATATACTTGCCAAGCTGTCAGATGCAATGATCAACAATGCTCCGATTGACGGACATGGTGCCAGTTTAAGCGGAAAAGATATTAATGCATATTTGACAGCGGGTATTACAACGGATCATGAATGTGTAAAACCAGAGGAAATGGTGGAACGTGTCAGAAGAGGTATGTATGTGATGCTTCGCGAAGGCTCTGCTGCCCGCAATCTTCATGATTTGTTAGCCGGCTATAGGAAAGAGCTTTCGCATCGTTTAATGTTTTGTACAGACGATAAGCATATCGATAATCTAATGGAAGAGGGAAGCATCGATTATCATGTGCGTGAATGCTTGAAGGCTGGAATCGATATCTATTCTATTATGAGAATGGCTTCTCTTAATGCTGCCCAATGCTATCATTTAAAAGGGAAAGGTGCCATTGCGCCTGGCTATGATGCTGATTTTATTTTATTGAATGGAATAGAAGAATTTGATATACATTCTGTTTGGCTAAACGGCATCCGTTACGAAGAAGAAAAAGAGCAAGCGAAAGAAGAGTCTTTTGAAAATACCGTTATATTGAGAAACTACTCTAAAGAACTTTTACGTCTGCCTTTGACTTCTGAGATAGCTAGGGTTATTGAAATCATTCCTAATTCGATCGTGACGAAAAAAGCGCAATACAAGGTACCGGTTGACAATGGCCTGTTTGTGCCAAGTGAAGAAGAGGATTTCGTGAAAATGGCTGTGGTCGAAAGACATAAAGGTACAGGAAGTGTAGGGGTTGGCATTGTAAAGGGCTTCCGTCTGCAAAAAGGAGCGATTGCTACAACAATTGCTCATGATTCGCATAATATTATCTGCATCGGAAAGAATGATGAAGATATGGATCTTGCCATCAGGGAGCTTGAGAAGATAGGCGGAGGTATCTCTATTGCTTGTGCTGGAAGGACCATCGCTTCATTATCATTGCCTGTGGCAGGATTGATGACAACCAACTCACCTGAAGAATTGAATAATCAATACAGCCAATTGCTGATTGCACTGTCATCACTTGGCATTACGGATGAATTCTCTCCTTTACTGACATTATCCTTTTTGGCCTTGCCAGTTATTCCTTCGTTAAAGCTTACTAATCAAGGATTGTTTGATGTTGATTTATTTACGTTTGTGGATGTAAGTGTATAAGTTAACCAGTGGGGCCTCTCAAAAGTCTTCAATTATTTTTGAGAGGCCCTTCTCGCTTGTTTGTGCTGAAACGTATGAATCCTCCTAGTATATTCGTTCAAAATATCCTTCGAGTGCGGCATGATGTAATCACGTCTTAGGACCCTTGATATGACTGGGTTTTGGAGTAAGATTAGAGTGGAATGCTAACATTTTGGTAACATTGAGGATTAAGAGGCTTCTCATAAATTAACTGAACTTATGGGAAGCTTCTTTTTTTGTTTCTTTCGATTGTAAGGCAAACGGGTAGAAAAGAACCCTTTAATAAATTGCAACTAAAATAGATAAGAATCCATTTTGATCAATCTTTACACAAAATGGATTCTTTTTTATTTATCGTAAAATACCGGTTTGTGATGTATTCTTTATTAAAATTCCAAAAGGTACACTTGTTATTTTCTAAAAAGGTAATAATTGTAACGATTATAGTGTATAGTACATAGTATAAACCATATAGTGTATGTCATATAGTATATAAAATTGAGGTGAGTGAATGAGTAATTTACTGAATACATTAACGACAGAGCTTAGGAGAGGAGCTTTGACATTAGCCGTGTTAAGTCAACTGCGAACACCCCAGTATGGATATTCACTTGTTCAGTTGTTGGAGGAATCGGGAATTTCCATTGATCAGAGTACCTTATATCCATTGCTTCGCCGTTTAGAAAAACAGGAGTTGGTAACCAGCAGCTGGGATAAATCTGAGAGCAGACCCCGTAAGTATTATGTTTTAAGTGAATACGGTCTGGAAATCTATTTGAAGTTAAAGAAAGAATGGATTAAAAACTCGAAAGAACTTTATGGTTTATTAAAAGGGGATGAGGAAGATGAATTTAATTGAGGTTTATATTCATGAAGTCACTCGCAGGGTGCCTGAAAAAGGTCGTGCGGATATTGCCCTCGAGCTACGTTCAACCATTGAGGATATGCTACCTGATAATTACAGCGAGAAAGATATTAAGGAGGTGCTGGGAAAATTAGGGAATCCAGCGACATTAGCGAGTGGTTATCGAGATCAGCCAATGCATCTAATAGGTCCACGATATTTTGATGTATATGTCTCGTTATTAAAAATGATTGTACCAATTGCTGCTGTAATCTCATTAATTGCTATGATTGCCGAATATTTTATTGGTTATAGTGGAGATGAAGCTATTCTAAATGTTGTTCTCAACATTATGGGTGTAGGAATAGGGAGTATCATCGAAGTGGGGATACAGGTCTTTTTCTGGTTAACACTCATTTTCGCCATTATCGAAAGAACAGATAAAGGAAAAGATCAGCAACCATTAACAGCAAGTCTTAAAAAATGGACACCGGATGATTTGAAAAACGTCTCTTTTATTCCTAAGGAAAAAGCTATTAAAAAGTTCGAAGTATTTGGAAGTTTAATGTGGACAGCGATTTGGGCAACCCTTTATTTTTATGCAAATCAACTTGTAGGTGTATATGAATCCGGCGGTGCTGGGCTTGAATTCGTGATTCCGGCATTAAATCAGGATATTTTACTTCGTTATTGGCCATTCGTCCTTGTTATCATTGCACTAGAAATTAGTTTAGCTCTCTATAAATTAATCAAAGGGCAATGGACGAAAAAGATGGTAATCTTTAATACTGTTCTTGAACTTAGCGGAACCGTTGTATGTATTGTCATAGTAAGCAATCCGAATTTAATGAACCAAGAATTTATTTCGTATATGAGTACTTTATTTAACACAACGGCTAATCAATTCGAAACATGGATAGTTGGCGGCTTAATAAGTATATATATTATATCTTCGGCAATAAATGTATTCAGTGGGTATCGCAAGGCTAGAATTCGTTAATTCGTATGTGCTTATTGAAGAGTAGAAGTAGATGCTAATGTTTAATAAAGTAGTATACTGAGGGTTTAATATTCTTCTATCTTCCACAATACCCAGCTAATTAATTTATTCAAGAAAAGGGATTGATTATGGGAGGACTAAGAAATATTATAAGTCATCATATACAAGGTGTAACCCAAAATCCATTTAGCAAGTTGGGATTAAAAGTTTTATATTATAGTAGAAGGTCGCCTATCAGTTTACTGAATTGAAGGGAGGCCTTTTTTTCTATATTGTTGTTGAATAGTAATCAAATTCCATCCTGTATGGAGCGGAGTTGTTGAAAATTAAATTCCTAATTATGCCGATAATTTCTTATTTCTAGGCTTTACGATTAAAGTCTCTTTAATGAATAAAAAGGGGAAAAATGATCTGAGTAGCTTTGATTTCTGTGATAAAGGATATAGGTGGTATTAAAATTAGCAGGCCTTTTTAGGTGTTTATTATAGTTTAAAAGGAAAAAGAAGGGAGGACTAGAATATATTCAATAATAAATATTTTTCAGAATAGGAGAATGGATGTGAAAAAGAAATTTTTAAAGGTTTTAAGTTCAACAGTAGTAGCTGCAGCATTACTTGGCCCGAATGTCGGCTTCGCTGAACGAGGACCAAATCCGACCGGTGGAACGAATCTTTCTATCGAAGCATTCCTTAATTATGATGAGCTTGTAAAAAAGTTAAATAAGCTTGAGCAAGTGAGTAAGGGGAAAGTGAAAGTGGAAGTGGCTGGACAAACAAATCAAGGTCGTTCCATTCACAAAGTGACGGTAGGGCATGGTAAAAAAGTTGTTCTTATCCAAAGTGAAATTCATGGAAATGAAAAAACAGGAACGGTTGCGTTATTAAACATTCTTGAAAACCTAGGTAAAAGTAATTCACCTGATGTGAAAAAAATGCTTGATGAACTAACAATCGTTGCTATACCAATGATGAACGTAGATGGATCAGAGCTTGATCGTCGTGGAAATGAGATGACATGGTCAGAGGTGGTAGGGAAATTCCCACAACTCTCGAATGCTAAACCAACTTGGAATTATTACACGACTCCAAGATCCGGAGACGACTATGCTAGCAAACCGGGATTTGATGTGAATCGTGACTTTAATCCAAACTTAAACTATGTGCCACAGCCTCAAGACTTCCCAGGGGCATCTGAAAAGCCAGGCTGGTTCATTACACCTGAATCACAAACGGTACGTGACATATATAAAGGGTTACAATCGAAATTCGGTAAAGTGGATGTTTTTATCGATCTTCATCACCAAGGGTTCCCGTATATCGAAGGAACGGATGACCGCGTGACGATGTCTATATCGGGAAAATTCGTCAACGATCCTAGCACACCTGCAGGGGCTAAGTATAAAGAGTATGCAGATAACTTTAAATATGATTTCTCCCGTCAGTTAACTCTTACTGCCTATAATGCATTACAAACAAAAGGAAATTCTGTGTTTACGAATATTTCACTGTACGATCAAACCGTTGATCTGCCAGGTACTGCTTTAGGAGCGTTTGCGTTAAATGGAAGTGGTACGGTTCTATTTGAAGTGAGTGGACAAACACAAAACTTTGGGCAAAAACAGAAAGGTCAGTTAGTGAAAACGGTTGAAACAGGCCTTATGGGAATAATCTCTGGTGTGACAGATGGATCGGTTCATACTCTTAATCCAACAGACTATGAAAAAATCCCTAAAAGTTCGTCTAAACCGGGAATCTAATTATATGGAAGACGGCCCTATCGTTCAGGAACAAGTAGTTCCGTCATAAGCAATCCGTTTAAGAAGTGAGAGGCAGAAATGTTGTTATAACGACATTTCTGCCTCTTTATTTTTTCTTCGGTCCAGTTTAGACACCATATTTACTCTAGAGCCAGCGTTTAGCCGACCCTGACTGAATGGAAGAAGTCATTCTACCTTGAATAAAATAAGCCCCCATTTTGCAAAATAAAAATATGCATACATATAGGAGGGGACAATCATGAGGGTATGTACTCGAACAGCCACTATAGGTTTTCTTACACTGATACTCTGCATGTTTAGTATTCAGGCACATGCAGAGGTAGGTTTAGAGGAAAAAGCGTATTATGATAATTATCAACGGATCCTGCAAGTCATGAAAAAAGGAATGGAGGAAGCACCTAAGACAGGTGACCCTAGTCTTGATTTTTTATATGAAATGATTCCCCATCACGAAGCGGCGATATCGATGGCTGAAAATGTCTTGAAATATGGCCATGATGAACAGGTCAAGCTGATAGCTTCAAAAATTATAAGAGACCAGCTTGCCGGTATAGGAAAGATGGAAGCTCTTAGAAATAAAATGAAAATGAATCCGCAAGTAAACCAGAAGGCAGAAGCATCCTACTTAAAAGCTTATCAAACAATCTATAAAACGATGATTGCCTCAATGGAAGATGCCAAACCAACGGGTAATATCGATCAAGATTTCCTGGAGGAAATGATTCCGCATCATGAAGGTGCCATCAAAATGTCCCAAAATATCTTGAAATATACGCAAAATGCCGAACTCAAAACCCTTCTCCAAAACATTATCACGACTCAACAAAAACAACTTTTAGTAATGAAAGATCTATTAAAGACGATTCACTAAAAGTACAAGAAGCTGACCTTTTTTGGTCAGCTTCTCTTTATGCTTCATCACCGGTCCATATGGTAAATGGAAGGGGATAAGATGAAATTGGAAAACATTTTTGTATGTTTTTAAAACTTAAAGAACTAATAGATAAGGAGATTCGATATATTTAATTAAAATCGTTAAGAATTCTGCGGCGCTTGCACCGTCTAGAATTTGATGGTCAAAGGTTATACTGAATGGAATTTTCTTAACCGATTTGACTGTGCCATTTTCTGTTAGGGTCAGTTCATCCTGAAAAGCTCCTACCCCTAGAATGCCTGTTTCTGGCGAATTCAAAATTGGTGTAAAGTATTCGATTCCACTGGCTCCTAAGTTGGTAATGGTGAATGTAGAGCCGGAAAGCAAGTCTCCGCCCGCTTCTCCATTTTTAGCTTTCTCCGATAAATCCTTTATTTCTTTCGCTAGGCTGCCGATTGTTTTTTGATGGGCATCCTTAATAACAGGGACTAACAAGCCATCTTTTAGCGAAGTGGCGATTCCAAGGTGAACCTCATCGAACTCTGTCAATTGACCATCATGATAGAGAGAGTTCATTTTCTTCAACTCTTGTAAAGCAAGTACGGTTGCTCTTGCAATTAACACGGTTAAAGTGAGTTTGACATCTAATTCACTTGACTCAATTTCTTTCCTCAACACTTTCTGGAAATCGATTAAGTGATCTGCATTGGCTTTACGATGTAAAGTCAATTGTGCCGTCTGTGCCAAACTTCTCCGCATATTCCGAGCAATTGCTTTTCGCATTGGAGGAAGTCCTTCTCCTACATTTTCCGCAATTGCCGGTGTAGGTGAAGGTGGGGCAGGGGGAGTATCGTCCACTCTGCTTGCTAATGCATGCTGAATATCCCGTTTGGTAATTCTACCATTGCCACCGGTACCTTTAATTAAATCAATATCCAAATCTTCAGCCTTGGCCATCTTTTTAGCTAGTGGAGTAATGAAAGTCCGGTCACCTTTACTTTTCTTTTCTTTGGTATTCGCTATATCGGCTGTATTCCCACTAGCCTCCGAACTTTCAGGGATAGCAGGGGAATCCGATTGAACGGCCTGTAAATCATTCGTTACAATTGTTTCTCCCTCGTCTCCGATCACGGCGATCGTGGCACCGACTTCCAGTTCATCTTCTACTTCACCATTCTTTGTTAACAAAACGCCCGTTATCGGGGCTTCAACGTCTTGGTTTAATTTTTCCGAACTGATCATTAAAATGGGTTCGCCTTTATTAACGGAGTCTCCCACTTCTTTATACCATTCCACAATTGTACCTTCTGTCATGGTCATTCCTAATTTAGGCATTACGATTGCTTCACTCATAGTAGGTTCACCTCCTAGTTCGTTACGTATTTTTTCAAATCAGCTATTAATTCTTCGGCAACTGTTAACACTTTTTTTGCATCTGGAATGTAGGCTTTCTCTAGGTTAGAAGCAAATGGAACTGGTGTATTTGGTGCACAAACGGTTTTGATTGGGCCATCAAGATAATCGAAAGCTTTATCTGCAACTACCGAGGCAATATCCGTAGCCGTGTTGTTATGTGGATTGGATTCATCAATGACAATGAGCCGTCCCGTTTTTTTGACAGACTTCAAAACGGTCTCCTGATCCCATGGTGCCACCGTTCTTAAATCAATTACTTCAACTGAGATTCTGTCTTTATTTAATGTTTCTGCAACTTCAAGAGCTACCTGAACCATTTTGCCGATGGCTACAATGGTAAGGTCCGTTCCTTCTCTAGTCACATTCGCTTTACCAATTTCAATCGTGTAGTATTCTTCAGGCACATCGCCTTTCATGCCATATAGCAATTTATCTTCTGAGAAAATGACTAAATTATCTTCTTCAATTGCTGCTAACATCAAACCCTTGGCATCATAGGGATTGGAAGGAACGACCACTTTAACGCCTGGAATAGAACCGAACATTCCATATAATGTTTGGGAGTGTTGAGCCGCAGCACCTGCTCCCGCGCCGTGTACGGTCCGGACAGTAAGCGGGATTTTTGCCTTTCCGCCAAACATATACCGCATCTTGGCACCCTGGTTTAGAATGGGATCCAAAGCAAACCCGATAAAGTCGTTAAACATCAATTCAGAAATAGGGCGCAAACCTGTAGCGGCAGCACCGACCGCTGCACTAAAATAACCATGTTCCGCAATAGGCGTGTCAATGATACGTCCACGGCCGAACTCTGAAACCAGTCCTTTAGATAAACCGAAAACACCGCCAAATGCATCATCATGACGACCATCATCTTGAACTAAGTGGTCTACTTTAGCACCCCCGGCAACGTCAGTACCGATTAATATAACCGTTTCATCTTTTCGCATCGCTTGTGCCATCGCTTCTGTAATAGCGGACATAAAAGTAATTTGTCTATTCGTCATTATAATTCCTCCTATTCTTATGCAAATATATCCGTATATAGAGTGGATTCATCCGGTAATGGACTCGCTTCCGCAAAAGCAGCTGCCTCTTTGATTGTTTTTTCTGCCGCTGCTTCAATGGAATCCGCTTCTTCTGCAGTCATCCAACCATTTTTAATCGCTTTTTCACGGAATTCAGGAATGGGATCACGGTCTTTATTGGGATCTTCATCCGTCTTGTATTTTTGTTCGTCCCCTTCAAAGTGACCATATTGCCGGTATGTGTCGCATTCAATTAATGTAGGACCTTTACCGGATTTGGCCCGTTCAATCGCTTCTTTTGTTGCGTTGTATACGGCTTCGACATCCATGCCATCCACACGTACACCGGGCATATTATAAGCTGGAGCCCTTTCGACCACTGTTTTAGAGGCACTTGCATATCGGAAAGGTGTGCCTTCGCCGAATTGGTTATTTTCACACACAAAGATAACAGGTAGATCTAAGATGGAAGCAAGATTTAGCCCTTCGTGGAACGTACCCTCATTTGAAGCACCATCGCCGAAGAAGCAAACAGCTACATTGTCCCGACCTAACGTTTTAATGCTAAGAGCTGCACCTGCAGCTAGTCCAAACCCACCACCAACAATCCCGTTGGCGCCTAGCATTCCTTTATCAACGTCGGCAACATGCATGGAGCCGCCTTTTCCTCCACCCAGGCCATCTTTTTTTCCCATGATTTCAGCCATCATGCCATTGATATCGCAACCTTTTGCAATGGCATGTCCATGTCCACGGTGAGTACTTGTAATATAATCCTCGTCATCCAATAAACTCATCACTCCGGTTGCAACGGCTTCTTCACCCGCGTATAAATGGACAAATCCTGGTATTAAACCTTTTCCAAAGGTGCGGTGTACATCATCTTCAAAAAATCTAATTTCATTCATCTTTTGATAAATCCAAAGTGCTTCATTCTTTTCCATTCGTAATTCCTCCTTGTTTGGTGTTTACATATGAATCGCTTGTTTGAATAATGCATTTGCGCTTTCTCCAATTGCTTCAGCCACTGCAGGATGTGCATGTATAAGGCTTGCAAGCTCATTCATCGTTCCTTCTGAGTGTTTCACAGCCAAAATTTCCCCGATTAACTCGGTTGCGTGGGCACCGACAATAACCGCCCCCAAAATTTCCTGATATGTACGATCGGAGATGATTTTAACAAAACCTTCTGTTTCTCCCATGGCAATGGCTTTTCCATTTCCAGAAAGGGGAGAGGTGGTGACGCTTACATCATAATTGTCATTCTTGGCTTGCTCTTCACTTAGCCCAAATGAAGCAATTTCGGGATGAGTATATACGCATCTAGGGATTTCAGTCTGATCTATGGGTTGGGGAGCTTCGCCATTCATTGCATGTACTGCAACTAGACCTTCTGCACTTGCCGCATGAGCCAACTGATAGCCTCCGATTAAATCTCCTACTGCATAAACATGTTTCTTACTAGTTTCATAGTATTCATTGACAGCCACAAACTTGTTGGTATCATCCATTTTTATTTTTAGGTCTTGTACCAACTCAATATTAGGGGTTCTACCGGTTGCGACTAGCAGGGTATCATAGGAGATTTCTTGGTCTGCTAATATAACCTGATCTTTTTTCACTTCCCGGATATCGGCCTTAACGATGGTTTGGATGTTTTTCCTTTTCAATTCCTTTTTGATGATTTTTCGTGCGTCCACATCTTCGGTCAATAGAATGTCAGGAGCAACTTCGACAATTGTCACTTTCGTTCCCAATGGCGCCATGGCAAAAGCCAGTTCTACCGAAATGACTCCACCACCAATGATCACCATGGCTTTCGGCAATTCCTTCAGGTCAAAAAATGAATCGGTAGTAAGGTAATCCACTTGATCCAGCCCTTTGATTGGAGGGATGAAGGGCTTGCTTCCGGTTGCCAATAAAATATCTTGGCCTTTTATTTTGTCATCACCGATTGAAACGATTAAGTTCTCCGTTATGGATGCGTCTCCTTGAAATAAAGTGATTTTATTTGTCTTTAACAAATGTTCCACACCACTCGTCAATGATTGCACTACTTGATCTTTACGCTTCATCAGTTTTGAGAAATTAATGGATAATTCACCCGTTTCAATTCCCCAGCTGTTTGCCTTTTTTATTTCTTCAATCATTTCTCCATGCTTTAAAAGTGTCTTGGAAGGGATACAGCCAACATTAAGACAGGCCCCGCCAATTTTCTTTTTTTCGATGATGGCGACTTTTTTTCCTAACTGTGCAGCCCGAATGGCAGAAACATATCCTCCAGGACCTGCGCCAATTATAATCACGTCAAATTCCTTCATCTTTACATCACCTGGCTTTCATCTTGAAGTGGAATTTTTCCTACACTAATACATTATGCAAGTGGCGTGCCAATATAGAGCAGGGGGGTGGAATTTCGTTCATCTCCATGAATATCAATGGTTATCACCCATTATTTTGATCATCATCTCCTATATAGAACTGTTCCAATGAAACAAGTAAATGTATCAATGTCTCACAGA
Source organism: Peribacillus sp. NPDC097264 (assembly GCF_050277925.1). Classification (NCBI taxonomy): domain Bacteria; kingdom Bacillati; phylum Bacillota; class Bacilli; order Caryophanales; family Bacillaceae; genus Peribacillus; species Peribacillus sp. NPDC097264. The sequence continues at coordinate 38,032 of NZ_JBNNSR010000014.1, read as the reverse complement.
AAAAGCCCAAACTGTATCACTCTATCAGTGAGTGGATAAGTTTGGGCTTTTATCGTTGCATGTTATTTAATTATCCAAGCCAATCTTCTGGTTTCAGTTGATACTGCTTGATTTTTCGATAGATGGTAGAGCGGGAAATGCAAAGGGTCTTTGCAACGTTGGTAATGTTTCCGTTTTCTCTGATCATGGCTTCAATAAGCGCTTCTTTCTCGTTTTCCCCTATATTTTTAACCAATTCAGGAGGAAGGTCGAATGGGAATACTATATTTCCTTCCGTATTGAATAGGGCTTGCTGGATAACATTTTTTAATTCTCTTATGTTTCCTGGCCATGTGTATTGTGTCAGGCAGTCCATGGTATCTGGGTGTATCCGGATGTCTTGTTTCCCGAATTGACCACCCATGGTCTCCATGAATTGGGTGACTAACTCAGGAACATCGTCGATTCTTTCCCGCAAAGAAGGAATTCTCATTTGGATTACGCAAAGTCGATAATATAAATCCTCGCGGAACTCTCCTTTTTTGACCGCTTCCGCTAAATTTTTATGAGTAGCAGCGATGACACGAACATCGAGAGGTATTGGTTTATCTCCGCCAATTCTTGTGACGACTCTCTCTTCGAGTATTCGAAGTAAATGAACTTGTAAATCAAGCGGCATATCTCCAATTTCATCAAGAAAGATTGTGCCTTTTTGGGCCAGCTCGAACTTCCCGGGATTGCCTTTCGCCTTAGCTCCGGTAAAGGCCCCAGATTCATAACCGAATAGTTCACTTTCAAATAATCCATGAGGGATGGCACCACAGTTTATCGCTACGAAAGGCTGATCACGGCGGTTGCTTGCCTGATGGATTGCCTGCGCGAAAACTTCTTTTCCCGTCCCGGTTTCTCCTGTTAGGAAAAGTGTGGCATCGATTAACGATGCCTTTCGCGCCTTTTTCACGACATCTACAAAATCGTTGGAGGAACCGACCATATCATCAAAGTTATAGCGTGTAGATTTAGTATGTAAGGAACGGCCTGATGAAGGCGTATGTCCGATGGAAGATGGATAGGCTGAATTCTCTCTTAGAAATATGACTGCACCTAGCCGTTCGTCTTGGAAAGTAACGGGATAGATGGAGCAAATGAATTTTTGCTTGTTTTCATCATGACTTACTTTTTCTTCTCTTATTCTCAGTCCGTAGAGTAAGACAGAATCAACAAGTCTATCTAATTCAGGGAGATGCTTGATTGATTGAACATCTTTTAGGATGGAATGCGATTTGGCCACTCTATTTTTTTCTATAATGCTTTTTCCAGTATTCACTACAAATACGGCATCTTCCACACCTTCTAGTGCTGTATTCAAAAATAAATTATTACGCAGAATATACTCATGATATTGCCGATCAATAGATTTCGATATATTGTTCACTTCTGAAATGACGAGCCCAATCGTGTGTTGGTGCACTTGATTAGAGCAACCTGCAATATTGATGATTCCTATTAGCTCGTTTGTAAAAGGATCCAAAATGGGGGAGGCGACACAATACCAATCATGATTTTTTTCACAGAAGTGTTCAGAAAACAAAACTCGAGAAGGTTGTTTCGTCTTCAACACCATTCCTACCGCGTTTGTTCCTGCAGATGTTTCACTCCATGTGCCCCCCGTGAAAATACTTATCCGCTCAGCATTTTCCAATACACCCTTTTCACCGGAGGAGTGCAGAATAGTACCATGTTTATCCGTAATGGAAAGCATTGTTTTAGAGTCATGTAGGATATCTGACAAACTGTTTATTTTCGGGGTAGCGAATGAAAGCAATTGCTGGTTTTTATCGAGCCGAGTCTTCAAAGTGTTTGGGCTAATGATCTCATTAATTTTATTCTGGAATGGGCTGATGCCTAGTTTCTTGGAATTTTCCCATGAATCGAAAATCTCAGCCCGGATGCTTTTATCAGGATACTGTCCTTTTTCTTGGTAAAGGTTCCAAGCGCTTTTCGTGGAAAGGTTGTATTCTTGGGATTCAACAATAGCTCTTCTAAGTGTCTGATTCATTGAATGTCCTCCATCATATTGTTACTTAGGTGTATCTCGTTAATTTAAAACAACTTATTCCAGCCATTTAAATTAACGATAGCTAGAAGATATTATTAAAAAGGACCAAGCTAAAGCGGGTTTTAATTTATAGAAGATGAAGTATTGGTATTGAATGAAGAAGATTAGCATTTAGCTCTTTTGGTCCATCATCACTTAGCGAAGTGATCCATAACGAAGAAGGCAAGCCATTACATATAAATAAAACAGGAAGGAATGCTAAAGATCATGTTGCTGGATAGTCGTTAGACTATCCAGTTCATCTATCCGAACATTCTTTAACGGATTTTCATCTCATTTAGCTTGTACTAATATTTTTATTTGATTTCTTTCTTTTAATAGACCTTCGAAGCCATCTTCGATTACATTATCAAGCGTGATACGCTTAGTTACTAGTTTGTCGGCCGGGAAGTATCCTTGTGCCATTAAGCTTATGACAGCTGGAAATACATCACGATAGCCAATGATACCCGTTACTGTACGTTCTTTCAGAACGATATTTTGAGGATGAATGGGGGCCTCTTTTTCAAAAATACTTACAATCATCGTCTCACCATTGAATGTAGTGGAGTTGATGGCTTGTGTTAAGACTGGTGGGATTCCTGTGACTTCATAAGAAACATCCACTCCACCATTTGAAAGGTTTTGAATTTGTTCTACAACATCTCCGTTATTTGGGTCAATTGCGATGGCTCCAAGTTCTTCTGCTTTCTGTCTACGTTGTTCCGATAACTCAACCGCATAGATTTCCGCCGCTCCGGCTGCTTTAAGGGCTTCAATAACCAATAAACCGATTGGGCCAGTTCCAAAGACGGCAGCTTTATCGCCAACTTGTAGTTTGCTTTGTTTTACAGCATGAAGAGCCACAGCTGAGGGCTCGACAAGTGCTCCTTGCTCATATGAAACAGTTTCAGGAAGTTTATGTAACATATGTTCTGGAACAGAAGTGTATTCGGAAAATCCGCCTCCGCCTCCAGCAAGTCCGTAGAACCCCATTTTGTTGCAAAGGTTGTATTTCCCTTGTTTGCATGCATCACATTCACCGCATGAATAGATGGGTTCCACAACAACGCGATCCCCGGCCTTTACTTTAGTGACGCCTTCACCAATTTCAATGACTTTTCCAGAGAACTCATGCCCCATAACAATCGGAGCTTTATCCCCGCTTAAAGGATGTGGTTCTTCCGCTGGGATGAATATGGGTCCTGCCGTATACTCATGCAAGTCACTCCCACAAATTCCACACCACTCGACTTTAAGTTTAACTTCGCCTTTTTTTGCATGTGGCTCTTCGATATTGTCTAATCTTAAATCTTTAGTATTATGCCATCTGAGCGCTTTCATATTGACACTTCCTTTTGTAGTATGGATTTTATTACCACTGAATCTCAAAATCAGTATACTATTATCGTAATTTTCTTTCAATTTTCAGTAGAGTCTAGTAAACGAGAAGTTTTGGATGATAGGGTAGTAGTCTTAAGCACTTCGAAAGTGATCTTACGAGAGTTATTGAACGGGTTCAATCAAATTGCTGGATAGGGGTATGTTGAGAAAAAATATGGGAGAGGCGTTTTCGAATGAGATGCATGGAGAGGGGAGAGGCTTTTGAGGCCTTTCCCTTTTTCACTGAGACATTGCGGTCCTTATTTATTCCGTAACCGATAACGTAACGGAGCCGATTCCTTCAAATTGACCAGTATACATCCCGATTTCTAGTGTTTTTGGTAGGATGAATGTGCCAGATGATACGAACATGCCTGGTTCGAGTGTTAAATTATGTTGCCCGAGTTTTTCAAGTAGCCACATGATGGCCTTGAGCGGATGCCCCATTACAACCGAAGATGTACCTTCATCAATGGTTTGTCCATTGAAGAGCAACTTGCCATTGATATTGTCTATATCAGTGTAGGTGTAGTCTTTTGCTTCCCCGATGGTTACTTTTCCGCCAACTGCCCCATCTGCGCAAACCTGTTCTTTTGGCATTTTAGGAAACCAATCCTCAAAGCGGGAATCAGGAACTTCTAATCCTGGAGCAATTTGTGTTTTGTTGATTATTTCTTCTTCAGTAGAAGCGGCAGTCAAGGGCTCTTTGACAATAAAGACTAACTCCAGTTCGATCAGCGGACTTAGCATTTGCTTACTTAAAGAGATCTTATTGGTTATTTGTTTATCGGTTAACTGTCCATACAACGGTTCCTTGGCGTTAAACAAGGCTTGTGTTTCGGGACTAGTCATACTGATTTTATACCCTTTCAGGCATTCATCATTTGCTCTTTTTGCGGCAGTGAAAGCATGTTGAATTCGATAGGCTTCTTCCAAACTGATATGTGATGAAAAAACGTCCTTTTTCAATGCCTTTACGTGTATGTAGGAGTCAGACAATTTGTTCAAAAAGACTTCCTTAATCATTCTATCTCATCCCTTCTAATTGAATATTAATACTATTCTAACATTTTTTAAAAGGAAGAGTTTATTCTTTCTGCCAGAAAACCAGTGAAATAGAAATCATGGAATGCCTTAAACGTTTTTGTTTGAAAAACCTGGTTAGATGGGTTGTAGAATCCATCTAATTGCCTACTAATTTTATCCAAATCAACCCGTAGGATTTACCCAAAAATGTGAAACAATTTCATTTTTTTAAAAAAACTTTTTACGTCTTCGGTACGGAACCAATTACGCGGTTTTTCGGTAAGGGCTTACACCGTTGGTACGTCAAAGTTAACCGAGGGTAATCGAAGCAAATTATCCGCGTGAGAATAGTGGGATCTTATCATGCAATTAAGCCAGGTATCATCACGGTTTACACTCCGCTTCATTTGAATCTTATTTCAATCTTTGTTAAGGTTATTAAGTACTTTAGGGATAAACGTTTAGTCCTAGGGATGGGACGAACAAAAAAATCCAAGTAAAAAACCATTTAAATGTCAGTCGGTATACACCGTTTCTGCAACTATCCTCAGTTGTGATTACTCCTTTTTTTTCTACTTGAAATGCTCAAATAATCACACGTAAATGATCAAGCGATGAATCATGGTCATTGTAAACGTGTTTTTCTTAATGGGTTGTGGTTTAGGACAACCACCGCTTAATTTGGCCACTTCTGTCTTTATTAGGGACACATACTTGATTGTGGTCTAAGGAAAACTCTAAATGATATCCATGTATTCTACTATCGCACCTCTTTTTTCTACTAAAAAAACTCAATTATTTTACACATATGACCAGGACTAATTATGTGAATGTTAAGTATTTTTCAGTGCGTTCGTTTTGGTATACAGTGTAACGTTTTACCCATTATGTTACGTCATTCCCCCTTTTGACGTTCGTGTGAAAGTGCAGGTTGGACTAGCTTAAGAGAGTAGAATTATACAATCATGATGACTCATCACAAGATGAGGAAAACAGCAGAACTGAACATCATATGGTCAACAAACTAACGAGGTGACTGAATGAAGCCATATGTAGAGGTCAGAAATGTTTCGAAAATTTTTGGGAAATCCCCAAAAGCAGCTACGGATTTATTGAAGCAAGGCAAGTCAAAGAAGGAAATTTTGAAAGAAACGGGTCAAACGGTTGGTGTGAATAACGTCAATTTTGAAATTTATCCCGGTGAAATTTTCGTGATCATGGGGTTATCCGGAAGCGGAAAATCGACTTTGATCCGTATGTTCAATCGATTGATTGATCCAACTTTAGGCGAAATCCTAATCGAAAATGAAGATATTGTAAAGATGAATGCGGCCCGCTTAAGAAAAGTAAGGCAACAGAAAATTAGCATGGTTTTTCAAAACTTTGCTTTATTCCCTCATAAAACGATACTGGAAAATGCCGAGTACGGGCTGGAAATTCAAAAGGTGGATGTGAAAATCCGACGTGAAAAAGCCATGAGTGCGCTTGAAGCGGTTGGGTTAAAGGGATATGAAGAACAGATGCCTTCACAACTTAGCGGCGGGATGCAACAAAGGGTCGGTCTTGCACGTGCGCTTGCAAGCGATACGGATGTCTTGTTGATGGATGAGGCCTTTAGTGCGCTTGATCCGTTGATCCGTAAAGACATGCAGGATGAATTGCTAGAAATTCAAGAGCAATACAAAAAGACGATCATTTTCATTACCCATGATCTTGATGAGGCATTAAGAATCGGGGATAGGATTGCGCTTATGAAAGACGGAAGCGTCATCCAACTGGGAACACCAGAACAAATCATGATGAACCCGGCTAATGAGTTTGTTGAGAAGTTTGTTGAAGATGTGGACTTATCCAAGGTGCTTACCGCATCTCACGTGATGAAGCGGCCTGAGAAAATCGCAGTGGACCGTGGTCCAAGGGTTGCCCTTGAGATCATGCGCAAACAAGGTTATTCCAGCATATTCGTCGTAGATCGTAAGCAAGTCTTATTAGGGGCTTTGTCGGCAGAGCAAGCACGCCAGGCATTGAGAAATGACCAATCTATTTCTGAGGTGATGTCAACGGATATCCCGACGGTTCCTGAGGAAGAATTACTTGTAAACCTTATGGACGTGATGGCAACTTCCAGTCTGCCGATTTCGGTCATTGATGATAAGAGAAGAATAAAAGGAATCATTGTCCGTGGTGCCGTCATTGGGGCATTGGCAGGTAATAAAGATTCATTGAATGAACTGATAGAAATGGAGAGTGAAGTTCAATGAATATACCAAAAATCCCATTAGGCGCTTGGGTCGACTCTTTAGTGGACTGGATAACGATTGCATTTGCCGGATTATTTACTCTTATAACGAATGCGATCGAAGGGTTATTGAACCTCTTAGTAGATGTGATGAGTGTTGGACCTTCCATCGTATTGATTATTGTTTTAACTCTTTTAGTTGCCTATACAAGCAAATGGCCGTTAGGAATATTTACGTTCGTTAGCTTATTATTAATTGATAATCTAGGATATTGGGACTCAAGCATACAAACGATTGCTATCGTTTTATTATCAGGGTTCCTCACCATTCTGATAGGGATCCCAGTCGGTATCTGGAGTGCACAGAGTAAGACGGTAAGAAGAATCGTGACACCCGTTCTGGATTTCATGCAAACGATGCCTGCATTCGTTTACTTGATTCCGGCCATCCTATTTTTTGGAATAGGGGTCGTGCCAGGGATCATCGCGTCGTTCATTTTTGCCATCGCACCAACGATTCGAATGACGAGTCTTGGCATTCAGGAAGTGCCCAATGATTTGATTGAAGCAACGGATGCTTTCGGTTCAACGAGTAGCCAAAAGCTATTCAAGGTACAATTGCCATTGGCGATGCCAACGATTATGGCGGGAGTTAACCAAAGCATCATGCTTGCCCTTTCTATGGTCGTTACGGCTTCCTTGGTCGGTGCACCTGGCCTTGGGGCAGATGTTTACCGGGCAGTAAGCCAAATTAACGTCGGACAAGGCTTTGAAGCGGGCTTGTCGATTGTTATCATTGCCATCATTCTCGATCGCATCACGCAAAACCTGCGTAAACCAGCGTATGGCAAGCTTCTTAGCAAGAAAGTATTTTTCTCAGTTCTAGCGATCCTTGTGGTCGGTACGGCGTTATTTACAATCTTGAAAAAAGAAGAAGTCATGCAAGGCGGTACAAATAACTTTGGTGAACAGACCAATTATGAAATCATCGGTATCGAGCCGGGAGCCGGTTTGATGAAATTAACCAAAACGGCTATCGAAGATTACGATTTGGACAACTGGAATCTTGTCGAAGGTTCTTCAGCCGCGATGGTTGCGGAATTGAAGAAAGCGATTGATAAGAAAGAACCGATTATCGTTACGGGTTGGTCACCGCATTGGATGTTCTCAACATACGATTTGAAGTATCTTGACGATCCGAATGAATCCTTTGGCGGTGCTGAAAACATTAATACCATTGCTCGACAAGGACTCGAAAAGGATGCGCCTGGGGCGTATAAAATCCTAGATCAATTCTTCTGGGAAACGGGTGATATGGAAGATGTGATGGTCGAAGTTGCTGGGGGCAAGTCTCCATCTGAAGCAGCGGAAAAATGGATCAGTGCAAATCCTGATAAAGTGTCTGAATGGACAAAAGGTGCAAAAGCAGGAAATGGTGAAAGTATCAATCTTGTGTATGTGGCCTGGGATACGGAAATAGCCAGTACAAATGTGATTGGCAAGGTTCTCGAAAAGAATGGCTATGATGTAACACTAAGCCAAGTTGAAGTGGGACCAATGTTTGCTGGCGTTGCAAATGGAAGTGCGGATGCATTTGTTGCGGCATGGCTTCCAGGAACGCATCTTGAATATTACAATAAATATAAAGAAGATATCATCGATTTAGGACCAAACCTTAAAGGAACGAAGAATGGATTGGTTGTGCCAGATTACGTCGATATTGATTCTGTTGAAGACTTGAAATAAAGGAAAGAGGGATTTTCATTGATGAAAATCCCTCTTTTTTTTGTTTTATAAACTAGTGAGGCTTCCCTTTAATGGAAACAAATTTATTCTTCAACTCATCGTCCGTTACTTCAATTTTGCCCCTCAAGTCTTCGGATAGCAATACATAGCTTTTGACACCGATAAACTCCGAATCGGAAACGACGAAGAATCTTGCTCCTTTTTTATAAAGTGAGGAAAAGTCTTCCGTTAACTTATACATTTTCATCTTTTTTCCACCTTGGCTGTTGTTGAATGGTCATTATTAGGATGGAGAACAGGATGCTTTCATTATAAAGAGATTTCCTTCTTTAAAATAGGGGAAAATGCAAAACGTGGATAAAACTCGAATGAGGAGTAAGCAATCCCAACCGTTGAATGATAGAGTAGTAGAGGCAGTGGGATTGTATCCTTGTCAATCTCATGGATTATAGTGTTCCCCGATTGACTTGTTCTTTTAAGAGCTGAATGTTTCCTAATACGTTCTTCGATATTTCCAAGGTGGCTTCAATTGCCATTGCTTTTTGACCTGATAGTTGAAAGGTAATATCCTCGAATAAAACTTCCATGTCATCCAGAACGGCTAGAGCAGAAACATTGTATAGACGAACATCACTAAATTTTCCAGGTTCGAAAATCGCTGTATCGATATATGGTTTAAAATTACTAAGCATTTCAGGAAGATTGATGATCATACGGTCCATTCCTAGACGAATGCCTTCTATGGATGTTTCCATTTCTATGATAGGTTCCAATACTTCTTGGACGGCGTTCTTTATTTTCTGTTCATAATCCGTAAATAAACTTATAAGCAAGCTCACAGGATTACCGTAAATTCCTACTGTCAAAACGGCATTAACAGCTAGAATGATGGCGTCTAATGCTGCCTCGATCAGTGTCAGTACTGTTTTTACGCTTATGAGGATCGGCATTAATACCGTCATCCCTAAAGTGTTGATTTGATTATGTGCCATTTGGACTTGAATCTCTTTGATTTTCATGCCGACCTTTAGGTAGGGGGAGGGCTCTAAAGTGATAAGAGCTGTTTTCTGGACAGAGCCTATTCCATCTGTCGGGGATACGCTGGTTTGTATGGCTTCTGCTATACTGGCGTCCTTATCGTGAAACGTATCGGCAATGTCCTGAACTTGGCGCTCGTAATCCTGTAATTGTTTATAGACGCTTTCCTTATTTCTTTCGAGTATGTCATAGTGCGCGTCAAGTTCTCCTACAACTGCATCTACAAAAAGGTCTTTTCCGCCTTTAAATAACTCCGGGATTTCATTCGAAATAATAGTCCCTACACTTGCCACTAAGTCATCGATATCCGCTTTCAATTGCTCCAAGTACTCTTTTGGAGCATCGAAAAGAGTCTCGACGCTTAGATTCACGGATGTGATATATTCGACTATCTCAACAGGTTTAGAGTTCAGGACATTATTTAGAATCCTGCATTTGTCTTCTGCCTTATCGAGGAGCCTAATTAGTTCGTCTATGCATGCCTTCATGACAAACCCCGTTGTGGTGATACCCATAAAGACAGGTTCCCCGGCAGTTTCCTCGAACTTTTGTTGAAAGGCATCCTGAAGTGCTGTTACCCGTTGATGGAATTTTTCATTTTCGGTATGGACGATACGGACTGAGTTACCGACATATTCGCTGACCTTGCCAAGACGACCTTTCACATTATCACGTATTCCATGGGACAGTAGCATCATGTTTTCTTGGTTCATTTCGATTCTCTCATTCTGGCCCCCATATAAAGGGGCGCCTGTCCAGAGACTTGTGACGATATGATCGTCAGCTCCAATATGGACAAAGCCGTGACCTGGTTCTCCTTCTATTCCTATCTCTAATGTAAATTCTCCATTTGCATCTTGCTTGATATATCCAGTATGGTTGGAGCCAAGCATGGAAAAGGAGGGGACGCCATTATTTATTCCGTACTTCTTACCAGGAATGCGGTCGCCCATCTTAATGGTCTCTTCCGTCCCCGTCAGAAAGTCAAATTTACTATAGTAATTTGTAATATTAGCATATTCTTTATCCGGATCAACCATACCAGCAGGAAGAATCGCTGGATTTAGGGTAACGGCTTTTACTCCTGGATTATCGATTCCGACCGCATTGGTTAAAGCACCAGCAAGGGAATTTCCAGAGACGGAAGATACCTCTCCCACTTCATCATTTATATGCTCAAAATAGGCTACGGCTTCTCGGACCTGAGCAGGGGGGGCATCGCTAAGCAGTTTTGTATTCGTTCCAATCCAATCCGTATCCATTTGCTCACTGCCAACGAATACCACGGTCAGCTCTCTTGTTTTAACATTTTGAACAGTAAGTGCATCAAGACCGGTATCCGTGTTATAGATGGTATCTATCACCCTGAATTTCTTTTCATTCACCTTGAACACTTCATCTATATCATAGTGAACATAAGAATGGTATCCGGCAAGCTCGACTAAATCATTATCATCGGTGGCGTGGCTTGATAGGGTATTAACAACAGCCATAGAAGATCCTCCCTAATCTTTCATGATTTCATTTGGTGCTGTTCTTTTTAACGAGTTTTCCTTCGTCCCAATTGCTCGTCTTCGGTCGATTAAGTTATCATTCAATATGATGGAATATGAACCACGTGGGATGCCTTCCATCTTTTCGATATCAGAGACGATTTTATTGAAAATGGCTTCATCAGGGGCCTTATCTTTGTCTTTCATGTATAAATAAATGGTGAAAATGATATCCTCTGGTCCAAATGCGTCTTTCTGAAGAAAATCCCTCAATTCATCCTTACTGATATCCGGGTTTTTTAGATACATTTTATAGAGGGAATCAAATGTATCTCCTACTGGATTTACATAGTAGTGAGAGGTTGCGTATCCTTTAGCGCCTACTTTTTCAATGGCCTTTATTGGTGTTCCCACTATAGGGTAACTGGCTGTGGTTTCTTTTAAGTAGCGATCTAAGTTTGTGAAATCCTCATCAAAAGCCATGGCGTATAGTGCACCAGAAAGGGCGTTTTCCACTTGTCCCTCTTGAGACCAAACTTCATCTGTTTTTACTTTTTTCCTATCGAGATCAATGGGGACGATGGCAAAGGTATAAAAATGAGGTTCGCCGATTGACTCAACAAAAACAGATGCCCCATCAACCGCACCGATTATGTTATGGACCATAACTTCCGTCTTATATGTATCGAGGAAGAATGCCTTTACTGCCTTTTGAATCTCTTCCCGGTGACTTGCAGCGAGGTGACGGATTTCCTTTCGACTATTGCGTAGGGTGTACCCAGCCCCATGATAGTCTTGAATTCGTACAAAGTGATCTTTTTCATAAGCATTTCTTTCACCACTCGTGGCGACTATTTCCTTTTCTACTTCTTTATCTTTTGAAAGATTCATATTTAAGCATCCTCCCAGCAATACGGTTACACCTATTCCTAGCGCCATGACTTTTTTGCCCTTCATTTAAATATCCCCCCTTCAAAGATGCTGTACGATTTGAATATCCAATCATCTATTTTGCATTCCGCTTATACTCGTTTTTTACACATTACCCAACTAATGTAAATAATTCTATCATAATGGGAAATGTTACTTCTGATATCATCAAATGTTTTCAAAAAATAGGTAGAAAGGAATGGGATATTCGTAAGTTTGAAGTCCTTTGGTCTATTTGTGAGCAGAAGCTTACAACCATGATCATGATATCCGGGTTGTTTATAGTGAACATCGTTCAAAGAAGTATATTACATTTCCTCCCAAGTTAGTGTGGGCCGGACCTAAAGTCTTTAATCAAACGATTGATTAAAACAATGATGGGGGTGCAAAAGTCACCTTTTATAATGGAAAGGACGAATTAATCCTATTAAAGGAAAAAATAGTAGGTATATAGAGCGGTTTGTTTGAAAATATGGAAAAAAATGATATATATTTCGCCCAAAGTGGTTTAGAAATGTATGGAAACAGGTACTTAGACTTCTATGATGGTAGATTTAGGATTATTTATATAATCATAATTTACCATTTTATGACCCGTTTGTTAATTTTTATGGCAGAATTTGTATAGTTCTATTAAAATGTAACTAAACACATTAAAGGAGGAATTGTTATGTCACAAATTCGCGTAACCCCATCGGAACTTAAGGATGTAGCTAGACAATATGATAATGAAAGCCAGCAGGTCGTTGATATTATTGGCCGTTTGGATAAAATGAGGGATCACTTAACAGGGATTTGGGAAGGTTCTTCTAGTCAAGCCTTCGTTGGACAATATGAAGAATTAAAACCTTCATTTAATGATATGGCTCGTTTATTAAATGAAGTATCTCAACAATTGACGAAATCTGCTCAAATCCTTGAAGATACAGATAATCAAATCGCTAGCCAAATTCGCGGATAAATTAGATAAAAACGAGATAGAAGCTTTAGGGAAAAGCGCCGTGAATCTGATTGTAGATCGTGGCGTTTTTTTCTTTTAATGAGGTGATTGGCATTTATATTCAATTAACCATTGATTTAAAAAGATATACGGGCGAGGTCTTTGATCTCCAAGTGTCCAATTACCGCTCCGTCAAAAAGGTTGTGGAAATTGTCTGGGAGGTAAAGGGGATTGCACAAGTGCCACGGGAAGGATATTGGGTGCGGGTTCAAAATAAGGAGTTTGTTTGTTCCGGTTATGACACATTAGTGGATAGTGGCATCACGACGGGGGATCGGCTCGAGATTCTTTAATGGTAGAGGTATGTCTTACATATAGGAAAAAAGTCTAAAGCCCTTTAGCAGGGGTAAAGGAGTACATAGAATGGGTGAGAAAAAATCATCATATTTGGAAAAGCAAATGGAAGCGGTAATGAAGAAGAATGATGATGGATATATATTCGTTTTCCAACGTGCTAAATTGCTGATGCAGAATCCCTTGGAATTACAGCTGATTCAGGAAGTGGATTCGGTTCTTCATAAAACTATAGAGGTTTCAGAGGATGAGGTGCAGATCAGCATTGTACCGCCCACCTCTTTTTTTGCTTTTAACAAGGCACGCAATAAAAGTTCTTTGAATCGATGGATGGCTTCCCATCAAATGATTAACAAGATCAGGAGACATGAGTTAACTCGGTTACGGGTAATCGTCTGCCCGGAGAATCTGGTTTTCGATCGAAGTTTTACTCCCTATTTTCTTCATTATGGCGTAAAAGAAAGCCTGCCGCCGTATGAGGAGAACGCCAACCAGCTGTTTCAGGAAACCAAGGCGACGATTGCAGCTCTTGTTGATAGTCAGTATACATTTGATCAGTACCTTCTTTACCATAAAACTCTTAAACTATCGAAAGAAACCCAAAGTATCTTAGCGGAAGAGACTTGGGAAGGGCTGATCTTGTATGTCCAGAATCAAATAGAGTTTCTGGAAAAAGAACATAAAACATTTGTGCATATTCCAGAAAAAAAGTGGAAAATGGAGCGTTACACATTATGGGGAATAGGCATAATCTTAGTCCCTCTCTTATTCTTTACGATTTATACACTATTCTTTTCCCAACCAAGGCAAGAGGCTTATGTGGAAAGCGGGGAGAATTTCCTGAAACAGGAATATAGCCAAGTCATTGATCGATTGGAACATTTCAATCCTGAGAAAATGCCATATGTTGTTCAGTATGAGCTTTCTAAATCTTATGTCACTACCCATGGGTCATTGATGGACTTTCAGAAGGAAAATATCTTAAAGGCCATTACGCTACAGACCGATAGTCAGTATCTTCTCTATTGGATATACATTGGCCGGGGCATAAGCGAGGATGCAATCAACTTAGCGAGGATCATGGAAGATCGAGAATTGATTATGTATGGACTTTTGACACAAAAGGAACAAATTAAATCTAATGAGGATTTGTCCGGTGAAGAAAAGGAGACACAAGTGAAAGAAGTGGATACGGAGCTTAAGGAGTATAAAAAGGAAATGGATGAATATCAAAAACAGCTTGAAGAGGCCACGCAATTGGAAGAACAGGAGCAGCCTACTACAGAGCCAAATAGAGAAAGCGTAGTGGAACCGGAAGCCAAACCAGCTGTAAAAGAAGAGGAAAAGAAAAAGGAACCTGCTTCTAAAGAAGAACCTGATAGCAAGGAAGCCTCGGGAAAATCAGCTGAAGAAAAAGAGAAAGAGAATAGCAAAGATTGAGTACGTATGTGCCCTTTGCGGAGGTGAGAAAGAATGAGTTCACTATGGATTTTCTGTAAGAAGACATACCAATCTTATACGATTAGGGAGAAGCAACTGGACCCAATTACGATTGGATCATCACAAAAGGATACAATCACGATTTATTCGCTTCCCTTTAACGAGGGACACATTGAGTTGAGGAAAGATGAAGAGCTTGATGAATATATGGTATTCAGGGGCGAAGAGAAGATTGGGGAGGTAAAGCCTTTCCAGTCCTATATTTTTCACGAAAATCAGGAAGCTGTGGAAATCTTTTATGCTCCCGGAGAACTGAATGAAAGCCTTTATTATATAGATAGTTTGAAAGAAATATCGATATCCGCCCAATCAGGAGCGACGATATGCAAGCAGGAACCAAGTGGAAATGGCTTTTCCCTTGTTCGTCGTCAGGGACAATGGTTGCTCGAACCTACAGCGGACCGGCTTTTTTTAAATGGTGAAAAGGTGGAAGAAATGACGGCACTGGAAAATGGCGATTTGATCTGTTGCCCATATATGGTACTGAGGTTACTAGAAGGCGACATATTAATGGTCAAAAGTGCGGATCATTATGAAACGTCCTTATCCGAAATCATGCAGCCTATATCCGAAATGAAAAAAAGCTATCCCGAGTACCGCAGGACTCCACGGATGATCTATGAATTGCCGGATGAGAAAGTGACCATCTCATTCCCAAGTCAGGAATCGGAAGACCAGAATCGTGGGCTATGGCTGATCCTAATGCCCCCATTAATGATGTTGATCGTCATGGGAGTCGTCATGATTGTTCAGCCGCGTGGAATATTCATCCTCATATCGATTGTGATGTTCACCACCACCATGGTGACTTCCACGGTTCAGTACTTTAAAGATAAAAAGAAACAGAAGCTAAGAGCTGAAAGACGGTTACGCGTCTATACAAGGTATCTAGAACAAAAGCGAGAAGAGTTGGGCGAGTTATCGGCACAGCAAAAGAAAGTATTACTCTACCATTACCCTTCTTTTGAGAAAATGAAGCAACTGACGAATCAGATTAGCGATCGAATATGGGAGCGCACAATGGAAAGTGAAGACTTTCTCCACTTCAGGGTCGGTACGGCGTCCATTCCCTCCAGTTATGAGGTCAAGGTAAACAGCAGTGATATGTCAAATCGGGATATTGATGATCTACTTGAACAGTCCCAGGAACTTGTCGATGTTTACAAAAGCCTTGACGATCTACCCTTAACGATTGATTTGTCTAGCGGCTCCATGGGCCTAGTCGGAAAGGAAACAGTCGTCAAACGCGAGCTGCAGCAGATGATTGGCCAGTTGTCTTTCTTCCATAGCTATCATGATGTCCGGTTTGTGGCGATTTTCTCAGAAAAGGATTATGAGGAATGGGAATGGATGAAATGGTTGCCTCATTTCCAGCTGCCACATGCATACGCTAAAGGCTTCATCTATAATGAACAATCTCGTGATCAACTATTATCTTCCATTTACCAGTTACTCAGAGAAAGGGACCTTGACGAGAATAAAGGAAAAGTAAGATTCACCCCTCATTTCGTATTTATTGTCACCGACCGTACATTGATTGCGGAACATGTCATTCTTGAGTATTTGGAAGGGAAGACCGAAGAGCTGGGCATATCAACCATCTTTGCAGCCGATGCCAAGGAGAGTTTATCGGAAAATGTCCATACATTAGTGAAGTATATCAATGATCATGAGGGAGAAATCTTGATTCAGCAAACAAAAGCCGTTCATACGCCTTTCCGGCTAGATGAGCACGGTAAGGAAGGAAATGAGCGGTACGCCCGGTTATTACGGTCGCTTGACCATCAAAAAGGGATGAATAATTCCATCCCTGAAACCGTTTCGTTCCTGGAACTTTTAAAAGCCCGTGAAGTGGAGGAGCTGCCAATCAGCCAGAATTGGCTGACGAATCAGTCTTCCAAGTCGTTAGCGGTGCCGATTGGATTGAAAGGAAAGACAGATAGGGTGGAGCTGAACTTACATGAAAAGGCACATGGTCCCCACGGTCTGGTTGCCGGTACGACGGGTTCAGGGAAGAGTGAATTGTTGCAGACCTATATTCTTTCATTGGCTGTTCACTATCATCCCCATGAAGTTGCCTTTCTGCTCATTGACTATAAAGGGGGAGGAATGGCACAGCCTTTCAAGCAGATTCCCCATTTACTTGGAGTCATTACGAATATTGAGGGAAGCAAGAACTTCAGTGCCCGGGCACTTGCCTCGATCAATAGCGAGCTGAAGAAACGCCAGCGCCTGTTTGATCGCTATGAGGTCAATCATATCAATGATTACACGGATTTATATAAAGAAGGAAAAGCCGACAAGCCATTGCCACACTTATTCCTGATTTCGGATGAGTTTGCCGAGCTTAAGAATGAAGAACCTGATTTCATTCGGGAATTGGTCAGTACGGCACGGATCGGCCGGAGCTTGGGTGTTCACTTGATTCTGGCCACGCAAAAGCCAGGTGGTGTGATTGATAACCAGATTTGGAGTAATGCCCGTTTTAAGATTTCCTTAAAGGTGCAGGATGCCAATGATAGTAAGGAGATCTTGAAAAATAGCGATGCTGCGAACATTACCGTCACCGGGCGTGGTTATTTACAAGTAGGCAATAATGAGGTGTACGAACTGTTTCAGTCGGCATGGAGCGGCGCCCCTTATATGGAGGATACAGTGGGATCCGAGGATGAAGTAGCACTCGTCACGGATCTAGGGCTTGTCCAGATATCCAATGTAACGGAGCAAGTCTCTCGCACACGTAAAGAGAAAATCAGTGAAATTGAAGCTGTGGCAGATCATATTGTAGCGACGCAGAAAGAAATGAAAATTCCCAAACTGGCTAGTCCTTGGCTGCCTCCTCTTTCAAATCGACTATCACGAATTGATCAAAGAAGCCAAACGGAAAACCAGTTCTATCTAGGAATGAAAGACGAGCCCGAATTGCAGAGCCAGACGGATTATGTTTACAACTGGATAGAAGATGGAAACATCGGGATTTTCGGATCTTCCGGCTATGGCAAGTCAACGACGGTATTAACGCTTCTATTCAATTTCATCGATCAATTTTCACCTGAAGAACTGCATTATTACATTTTTGATTTTGGAAATAGTGCACTGCTGCCACTTCGACAGCTGCCACACACAGGAGATTATTTCAGATTGGATGAGATGAGGAAAATCGAGAAATTCATGTTGTTCATGAGGACGGAGATGGAAAGGCGGAAACAGCTTTTCTCTGAACGGGAACTTAGCAATATCAAGCTCTATAACGCCCTAGTTGAAGATAAGTTGCCGATTATTTACATCGTCATTGACAACTTTGACTTGGTGAAGGATGAAATGCCAGACCAGGAAGCGCAATTCATCCAGTTTGCCCGTGATGGACAATCACTTGGAATCTTTATGATCTTGACCGCTACAAGAATCAATGCCATCCGTCAGCCATTGATGAATAGTTTAAAAACGAAGGTCGTTCATTACCTAATGGACAGTTCGGAACAATATTCCGTTTTAGGCAGGACGCCTTATGAAAATGAACCAGTACCTGGGCGGGCATTGGTGAAGACAGACCAGACCTATCTGATGCAGGTGTATCTGCCAGCAGATGGAGAAGACGATGTAGCCGTTTTGGAAGAAATGAAACAGGTCGTGGCTGAAAACAAGACTCGATACAAGGATTTGGCTAAGCCGCCAGCCATTCCAATGTTGCCAAATCGCCTAGACTTGGCGTCATTCAAGACGTACTATTCACCATCTACCAAGAAAGGGCTCATACCAATCGGCCTTTCAGAAGAGAGCGTATCTCCTGTATGGGTAGATTTGCATGCCAACCCATTCTTACTTATTGTCGGTCAGTCACGTAAAGGGAAAACGAACATGCTTAAAGTGGTCTTAGAAACGCTTCTTACCCAGACGGTCGGGGAAGTTGGCATATTTGATGGAGTGGATCGCGGTCTATCACCTTATGCAAGCAGGGAGACAGTACGTTACGTAGAAACGAAAGACCAAATTACAGAATGGCTCGATCACATCACGGAAATATTTGAGGCTCGTGAACGCCAGTATTTAGAGGCCTTGGAACAGAAGCCGATGAAACAGATTGATTTTTCATCCGTCATCTTTGTTATCGACAGCATTTCAAGATTCCAGCAAGCGATTGATGGAAGAATTCAGGACAAGATAAGCGGTTTAATGAAACAATACAGCCACTTAGGTTTTTCCATGCTCGTGGCTGGAAATGCGAATGACTTCACGAAGGGGTATGATTCCCTGACAACGGAATTGAAACAGATCAGGCAGGCAATCTTGCTTCTGAAAAAATCGGATCAGAGTTTATATACGCTCTCGTATTCAAGAAAAGAAGAAGAAATTCAGCCAGGGTACGGTTATTTTGTTCTAAATGGCAGGGAAAGTAAAATCCAGATTCCACTAAGTGAATAAGAAGGAGGGAGAAAGACGTTGAATAAGACAATAAAGCCGTTGTTATTAATTGGGAAGATACTTGTGATCATTGCTCTGCCCATCTTGTTTTTTTCTTATATCGGTCAAAACCCAATGAAGAAAACAGAAACGGCTTCTCGTGAGATTGCTATTGTCAATGAAGATAATGGGGCGGAATATGATAAGAACCAGATTCAAGTCGGATCAGAACTTGTCACGACTTTGGACAAGGATTCTGAATATGATTGGGTCGTCGTCAACAGAAGTGCCGCGGAAAGTGGATTGGCTAATAAAAAGTATGATGCGATCATTTATTTCCCATCGGACTTTTCCAAGAACATTTATACCTTTAATGAAGAACAACCAGTCAAAGCGGGGGTTAAATACAAGGTCCAGACAAGCTTAAATGCGGAAAATATGGAAAAGGTCCAAAAAGAGTTAGAGAAGACCAAGAATAAAATGAATAAGCATATTTCCACGCAATACTGGAGCTATGTATCTCAATCGGTAGAAGATATCCGCAAAAAATTCGATAAAGTTTTGACGAAGGAAATCGCTTTCCAAAACACGATGTATGAATTTTATACCCCAAGCTCAGAAAGCCTGGCTGGGGAAATCAAGCAACATAAGGATATGCTCAAAGGGGTTTTCGCTTCCACGAAGAGTGCAGGGGAAACCACCAATGAAACATTAGGTGAAATGGGAAAAACAAAAGCACAAATGGCCTCTTTCGTGGAGGAAGTTGTGACGTTTGAGGAATACCAGAAAGCGCAAAGTGCTCTTTTTGCTTTGACATCCACCCAAAATCAACAGCTGATCATGGATAGCATCCAAGCGTATGATGGGGTGCTGAATGAGGGAGTCCAGACGATACCGAATATCCAAAAGGATACTAAACCGGGATTTAGTCTGAATGAACAAGGCATGAATGAGAACGTGGTGATGATGCAAGAAAAAATCGAGAGCAGCACTAGTAACCTGGAGGATTTCTCCAGCAACATGAAAGAAAAACAGGTGGAACAAATCTCGAAAATAAAGGATGAACAACAAAGTTCGATTGATCAATTTAAACAATCGGAAGAGGACGGACTAAACAAGCTTCAGACAACTTTATTGGAGCAACGTGGAAGTTTGGCCAACAGCTCGGGGGATAAAGATGAAATCGGTGGAGGCGATACACCGATAGAAGATGTTGATACAGGAGGAAAAGGGGATTCAGAGGCAGCGCCTTCAAAAAAGGAAGCAATCGATGATATCTCACTTCAAGTGTTACTGGATAAAATTAACGGTATGAATACGACCCTTGAAAGTTTGGTGCCGGCAGAAGGCAGTGAAGGGGCAAAAGATCAAATTAGCTCTCTTGCAGGCAGTCTGCAAGAGGAAATCAATGGTCTGAGCGGGACCTTGAATAAAAGAACGGAAAACTATAATCAAGTTGTCGTGCAATTCAATGCATTGATAGATTCATATAATACGTTACTAACAAATTATAAGAAACTACAAACTGATTATGAAAAGCTGGGAAAAGATTATAAGGACTTGGGTAATCAATGGGAGCAATCACAGGAGGATATTCAAAAATTACAGGATATCCAAAGTATGACCATCAATGAGACCCTTACGGAAATCAAGAAAACAGAAGACGAGCTACTTAAAAAAGTGGGAGGAGAAAGACGGGCGGCATTAGTGGATGTCTTTAATCGATCCATCCTGAGCCGTGACTCAAATGCCCTTCTAGCTTATTATGGTTCGCTTTCTTCCTACGGGGAACTTGTTCAACGAGTCAATGAAACGAAAGAAAGTTTGGACGAAGTATTTACCGCCAATATGAACGAATTAGAAAATATGAAAAATGGAGTTTCTGGTATCGTCGATGAAGAGGCGAAACTTGTCCAATCAAGCCTTTTGGGAGTGGAAGAAGACTTTGGGGCTTTATCTAGCTCGATGCTCGACTTTATATCAGAATATGACGAAAATGTTGAAGTGGAACATGCAGCCACGCTGGAGGAATTAGCAGCGATATCAGCGAGGGCTCAAGAAGTAACGGCAAATCTGACCGGTAATATGGAGACTCCCGAGATGGAGGAGGCCCCTGTTGGAAGTCTTAACGGAGAAATGTTTGTATCTCTTCAGGATTCCACGGCAACCACTGTCGGTTATATTTCGGAGCTAGTCCATTCTGTCGCAGAGCGTCAAGATACCGTTACGAAAGATACATCAGACCTTCAAGCAAAAGTGGGATCCGTTCAGGAAAGAGCCGATCAGCTTAATGAAAATTGGGCTCAAAACGTGGATTCCACGAAGAAAATCAAAACCGATGTCTACAGTGTTTTGAATAATACGTTAGTGGATGATCAGTCGAACGGGTATGTGTACGAGTATTTGGCGAATCCCGTTCAAATCAGCGGGGAAGTATTGCAACAAGAAAAGGTTAATATCCCACCAATCGTGATGTTAGTGATCATCCTTATCTCAGGATTATTGATTGGTTTCTTCCTGCACCATTATGCATCCGTTCCGATGCTGGTGCATGCAGCCTTATTCGCATTACTGAACTTGATCGTCGGCTTGATCATTAGCATGTATGGGCTGAAAATTTATCCGCTTGGCGATATGCAGGCGATTAAATGGACCGTTTTCACTGTCCTGCTTCTATTCTTCTGCTCAGCTTTCACACAGCTTGCCTTTGCGATAGGACCATTTGTCGGGGCGATTCTGGTCATTGGTTTAATCAGTTTCTTTACGATTCCATTATTAGACCTGATCATGCCTAACTTCAATGTCGACCACCCGGTAGCCAATGTCTATATGTCCATTCAATTCGGGAATCAGTTGGCCTTTATCCCGGCTACTACCATTTTGATTATACTCACGCTGGTTGCTGCGGTCCTTCCTTATGTTATGAAGCGTCTTGCAGGTAAAAGAGAGATGGCCCATGAAGCGGAGTAAACAGGTAATTCTCGTGTTCTTCTTCATCCTCTTCAGCCAGCCTATTGATGGGCAAGCTGAGGAGGAACCCATCGTGGAGCCGAATGTGTATCAGGAAAAGGATATCAATATCCAAACTGAATATTTTCATGATGAGGTGTTATTAAAACAGAAGGAGAAAATTCCGGAAGAAGTAAAAGGACTTACTTTTGAAAGAGGAAAGTATGATGTCATAGATTCGATAGAAGAATCCCTTTTTCTTTCTCCTATGACGGAGGATAATAATATCATTGCTTCCAAAGCGGAAGAAATGGGGTTGTTTTCTTCAGAAGTCCCCATTCGAAAGAGAGATAGGGAAGAAGAGAACTCTTTTCTGAACTTTGATCTATCATTGTTACTGGCGATTGTTTTAGGAGTTGCCGTAGTGTGTCTGTTTGTTATCCTTATCCCAAGAATGGGTAAGTTGAATCAAGAAGGAAATAAGAAATGAAGAAGCCCGACTCCAGATTTAGGAGTCGGGTTTTTCTTTTTCCTTATTTTGAAAGGGTGATCAGGAGACCTAAAAGAAGGGCTATGGTAAAGACCCATATAAAGAATTTTTTATACATATTCATTACCTCGAATCGTCAAAATGTGATAATTCATTTTAGCATATGTATGGGGAAAGAACCGAAGTTGGATAGAAGCAAAAGATTTTTAGTGTTAAAAGAGAATGGGTTTTTTAATGAAAAAATAGGGTAATGGATGTTGTGGATAAAAATGTAAAATTGGAGGTGCGATGGTGGAGAAAAAACAGTGGAAGCTAGGGATGATATGTCTGGCCACTCTCTTCGTTTTGCTTGCTCTTTCTGGTTGTAATACGAAAGATGAAAAGATGAACGGAGAAGAAAAGGAAGAAGTACGTGGTGAGAATACCGAAAAAAAAGGGCGTTCAGAAGAAGATGAAGAGCTGGAAGAAGATTTCGAGATTGCTACCACCGTTGAAGAAAGGACTAAAGAAAACCCTGGGAAGTACACAGGGAATAAATACAATAAAGCCATTATACATAGAGCATTAGACAATCAGGACTTTCAGGAAAAGGATAGCTTCGAAGTTTATCAGAGCTTATTAAAACTAATGGGCGAAGGTGCAAACTACAAAGAAAAGTATCAGTTTTTCGAAGCATTCGACCCTTCCATTGAAACGGCGGTAACAGAGATGCCAGGTGGAATCACCATCGACGGCAGTGGTGAATTGGGAATCGACGTGAATATTGCAATTTTGCTTGACGCTAGTGGAAGCATGAACCAAAAAGTAGGCGGGAAAACAAAAATGGAGCTGGCGAAAAAAGCGATTAATGAATTTGTAGCTTCCCTTCCGGAAGAGGCAAATGTCATGCTCCGTGTCTATGGGCATAAAGGAAGCAACGATGATAAAGATAAGAAGATATCCTGTGATAGTACGGAAGTGGTTTATGGTTTGGCCCCATATAATAAAGGGGACTTCAGGAAAGCTTTAGATAAATTTAAACCGACAGGATGGACACCGATTGCCAAGACCATTTCGGAAACAAAGAAAGATTTTGAAAAAGCGGGTTCAGAAGGTCAAAATATCATTTATGTCGTCAGCGATGGAATTGAAACCTGCGACGGTGATCCAGTGAAAGCAGCTAAAGACTTGCATGATTCCAATATTGAACCAGTGATTAACATCATAGGGTTCGATATGGATAGTGAGGGGCAAAAACAATTACGTGAAGTTGCTGAAGCTGGCGGAGGGAAATTCGAAATGGTCAATAATGCCGATGATTTCAATAAGATGTGGGATGAAGAGCGTAGAGATCTGTGGAACCAATGGTGGAATTGGGGCAATGAAAATTGGAGTACCGTTCGGGATGAACAAAATAAGAAGACATCGTCTTTACTTGATGAAAAAAACAGTTTTTCTAGGCTTTCCTCTGATGAAAGCAATCGCATGTATGAGGCTACGAGTTATTTAAAGGATAAGAAACAAATAAATTATGAGACTTGGGAGGAAGCTCGCAGTTTAGTCAAACAACGCCGTGAAATAATAAAAGAGTATTATGACGAAAAATATGAAGAATTGAACACGACAGTGAAAAATGAAGGGGAGGGTTTAAAAGAATCAATTAAAAAGAAAGAAGAAGAAATGAAAGAGAAATATAAAGATTAATAATCAAAGGGGCTGTCTAATAGCCCTCTTTCAAGAGGATTCATGCACAAAATAAAAGGCAGAAATGTTGTTAAATCAACGTTTCCGCCTTTTATTATATATACGATTTCGGCGTAATTACCCCTTTTGAGTGTGTCTTTATTTGAATAATTGCGGATATATGGTCTTTGCAGTTAGTTCTACGGCTTCTCCGATACGCGGTCCGGGACGTGACATGACGTCTTCGTTAAGCTGATATACTTGGTCTTCCTTCACGGCGCTGACATCTTTCCAACCTTTACGAGATTTGATTTCATCCACAGCATTGTCCACATAGCCTACGGTTGTAATGATGGCATCCGGGTTGCGCTTGACGACTTCTTCATCTGCTATTTTCGCCCAGCCCTTTTGGTCGGCAAAGATATTTTCGATACCGGCAGACGCCAAGATCTCTTGTTGGAAGGTTTCAGCTCCCGCTGTATAGATTTCCGGAGAAGGGCTGATTTCGAAATATGTTTTTTCTTTAGAATCGACACTTGCCACCTTTTCTTCAACATCTTTGATTTGTTTTTTTATGTTTTTGACTAGGTCTTCCCCTTTGTCCGTTACGCCCATGACTTTGGCAATTTGATCAATATCACTATATACATCATCAAAGGTCACTGCTGATTTAATAATGAAAATGGGGATTCCCGCATCTTCAAGCGGCTTTAATGCTGCTTCATCGCCTATTGTATAGGCAATGATAACATCCGGTTTCAAAGAGATGATTTTTTCGGAATTGATCGTCATCGAATCAGAGACACGCTCGACATCTTTAGCTTCCTCAGGATAGTTATCGAAATCCGTCGCTCCAATCACCTTATTCCCTACACCAAGGGCATATAAAATCTCCGTATTACTGGGTTGAAGTGAAATGACCGTTTCCGGAACCTTATCAAATGTGATTTCTTTTCCGCTATCATCAGTGACGGTATAGGATTTGACTTCTTCAGTTGTTGCAGGATCTTTTTTCTCTAGCGATTTCTGATCATCATTCGAGGCACATCCTGTAAGGAAAAGGGCGACCATCAGAAGGGCAATCCAACTGGATCTTACTGTTCTTATCATGTTTTATTCCTCCATTTTCTTTTTCATCGTTTTGGTTGGATAAGATTTGCTGATAAAGGGAATCTCTTCGCGACCCAGTTGTTTATTGACATAGACAGCCATCACGAATAGAACATTGGCAAGCAAATGAGCATAATCAAAAAGTATCGCGGGCACATCTTTTTCCGTACTGACTTTATGCAAGGTACGGACGGATTTCTTGGCTTCACTACGGCAAGTATGCAAAATACAGGCTGCCGTCGATCCTTGGGGTAGCACAAATGTTTCGATGCGTTCTTCCACTTCCGCGACATAATAGTCATAGATTTCACTTAGGCGGTTTAGACCGTCTTCGGTTATGGCCAATTTCCCCCGGGCAGAACCATTTAAATGATAAGCCATCGGCAACAGTTCCATTAAATCCCTGTAGACTTCAGGAATCTCTTTCGTGAACGACGCTGCCAGTCCCATTTGAGTCGTCAATGAATCGGTGCGAATTTCATAATCAACGCTTGAAACTGATTCGCGCATAAATGGGTAGCATAAAAAGCGGGCATCCTTCTTTGCCATAATTTTTCCTCCTTTTTAATAATGTGAATGACCTTCGTATTGCTTTTCGGCGCAAAAGAAAAAGCCGACCAAAGGTATTGGTCGGCAAACAATCATCTATGTATCTCGAACGGAAAAAAAGATGGAAGATTGCCGTACAATCCTCCTAACTTCCGAAGAGCAAAATACGATAAAAAAAAGGCAGGTCTCCTGGCTCGTGCATCATTTTACTCTAAGAACCTTCCCATTTGGATTGAATGAATGGTATCGTGCGTGCGGATTCATTCACAAACAGTGGCATATTTCTTATTTCATTAGCACTTACAGTTGCGGAAACAGCTTCGGTTTTACACCGAATTCCCTATTAAGCTGACAAGTCAGCACCTATTTTCTGCAAGGTTTATATTCACTTAGTACCAGTCTATCATAATTAATTACTTAAATAGTGAAAAAATTTCAAGAAATCTCTTTTATAGGGGTATTATTCTAGTAAACTCACTTTGTAAGGATAAATTGGAGGTTAATGTAAAATGGGTGTCGAATAAATAAGGGTTAAGCATGAGTGATTTACATAATCATGGGAGGTAGAGAATGGTTTATAAACAAGTGAATCAGAAACTGGATATGATTTTGGAAAACATTGAAAAGGTCATTATTGGAAAAAGAGATATAGCAGAACTAAGTCTTGTGGCGCTCCTTTCTGGTGGACATGTCTTATTGGAAGATGTCCCGGGCGTGGGGAAGACCGTCTTGGTCAGGGCGCTAGCGAAGTCCATCGGGGCGGATTTCAAACGGATTCAATTCACGCCTGACTTGCTACCGTCCGATGTAACGGGGGTATCGATTTTCAATCCGAAGGAACAAGAGTTCATCTTTAGACCGGGGCCAATCATGGGCCATATCATTTTGGCCGATGAAATTAATCGGACATCACCGAAAACGCAATCCGCCCTACTTGAAGGAATGGAAGAGGCAAGCGTGACGGTGGATGGTGTGACAAGGAAACTGGAACAACCGTTTTTCGTCATGGCCACTCAAAATCCAATTGATTACGAAGGCACATACCCACTTCCAGAAGCACAGCTAGATCGTTTTTTATTGAAAATGAAGATGGGGTATCCGGAAGTGGCAGAAGAGATAGAAGTGTTGCATCGGGCCCAATATACGGCTCCGATTGAAGAATTGGAATCCGTGATTTCGTTAGAGGAACTGATAGATTTGCAGATAGAGGCAAAGGCCGTGATCGTGGATGATACGATAAAGACGTATATCGTCGAGTTAGCCAATCAATCACGTAAGCATGAAAGTGTATATCTTGGGGTGAGCCCACGTGGATCGATTGCCCTAATGAAGGCAGCCCAAGCCTATGCGCTCCTAAAGGGAAGGGATTACGTTTTACCTGATGATGTGCAGCATTTGGTACCGTTCGTTTTTACCCATCGGCTAATCCTTAATCCGGAAGCGAATTACTCGGGGGTGAATGCTGACATGGTGATACATGAGGTAGTGGCTACGACGCAGGTACCCGTGAAGAGGGCCGTGACCTAATGCGGAATGTGCTTACCATACTGAAGAAAAACAGGAATGTCTGTGGGATCATAGTACTTATGCTCATTTCCTTTTGTTTTGCGATGTTTCAAGGCGGGTTTATCAGTTGGTTCATTTTCTATACCTTTTTGCCGTTCGGTGCGTACTCTATGATTCTGCTGTTTTATCCACTTCAGGCTTTTGAAGTGGAGAGAAGAATTAGTAAACACGAATGCCAGGCCGGAGAGTCGGTAGATATGACATTGGTATTCTCCCGGAAAAACAGACTGCCTCTTTTATATATGGTGGTAGAAGAGGATTTGCCGATGGAACTGGAAAAGAAAACATTGGTTTTTCCAGGATTTAAGCAATCCTTCCAATTGACATATACCCTGGAGAATCTGCCAAGAGGAGAACATGTCATCCAATCGGTTCGCTTCAAAATAGGGGACTTCTTTGGACTCTATGAAAAAGAAGCGACAGTGCATGCCCCTTTAAAACTCACCGTTTTCCCGGCTTATCAGGAGTTGAATTATAAACAGTTGGAGCATGTCTTCGATCAAGGACAAGTTGGTACGACGAAAAAAATACAGCGGGAACATTCGGTCGTGTCCGGAATCAGGGAGTATCAGCCGGGTGATCAATTATCCTGGATAAATTGGAAGGCAACGGCCCGAACAAGTGAAATCATGACGAAGGAATTTGAAGTGCAGAAAAACCGCGATGTATTTATTATGCTTGATGAGTACGCCTCTCCCTTCTTCGAAGAAGCTATCGTACTTGCGGCCTCTTTGGTGCATGCCTTGATAAAGAAGGGTATGGATGTTGGGTTAACCAGTACGGGATCAATGGAGGTCGTACCGGCTAAAGGAGGCAGTAAACAGAGGAGAAGACTCTTTTACCGTTTTGCAAAATCAAGGGCCACACATACAAGCGTCTGGAATGGAAAGAAGAACAAGGGAGTTGTACCATCAAACGCTTCTGTAATATTCATTGTGTCCGAATTAACGATGGAAAAGATAGAAGGTTGGAATGCATTTACCGGAAATAAAGCGATGACTGTATTTTGCGTGAAAAGTCAGGGAGACTTCACGGGTGAGGAAATACGTGCGAAGTCGGTGGCGTTGGCTCGTGGAATAAAGCTGGTCTTCTTTGAACAGGGTCACCTTCAAAATGAACGAACCGAGGTGAAGGCAAATGAACGCTGATTCTACCAAATCGGAAAGGTGGATGCATGTTCTCTTATATATATTTGGTCTTCTATTGATTACCGAATGGTTACGACCCGTAGAGAAGCTTACGGATACAGGAAATATCTTTATTTTCATTATCTTTGTGTTATTTTCCTTGCTCCTACACTATTTTGGTATCCACTGGTTTGTGCGTTTCATCCTCGTAAGTGCCTTTATATTAATTGCGGTCCATTTCTTGTATTCGTCAGATCCTTTCCTGACCTTCAAATGGCTTACTGGTGATTTGCTGGATATAACGGCTAACGTTTCGAATATGTATGAGGGGAAGTGGGAGCTGCTTTCCAACCCCTTTAGAACGCTGTTGTTTTTCGTGCTTCTTTGGCTTGTGACATACTTGATTCATTACTGGGTGACGGTGAGACGAAACATATTTTTACTTTATATATTAACGATCATTTTCCTATCGATTCTCGATACATTCACACCATATGATGGGGATATGGCCATGATCAGGATCATCATCATCGGGTTTTCGATGCTTGGTGTGTTGGCCATGCTACGCTTGTCCATACAAGAGAGATTGGTGTTTTCAGGAGGTCCATTCAGTAAATGGGCCATCATGCTAGCGGGGATGATGTTAGTAAGCGTCCTCGTTGGTTTCACTGCTCCGAAGTTCGCGTCACAATGGCCGGACCCTGTACCGTTCATTGTTTCTTATTCCGATAAGGTGACAGGAAGTGATGAAAGCTCCGTTGATAAACGGGTGGGGTACGACGAAGATGATTCATCACTTGGTGGGTCGATAGAGCCGGACAATACGGTCATTTTTTATAATACGGCCAATACCGGACACTATTGGAAAGTCGAGAACAAAGATATCTATACCGGAAAAGGATGGGTTTCCGTTGAGGGAATGGAAGACTATATCAGTTTCTCTAATGGTCAGGATTTGAAGGATATAAAAGAATTTGAGATTCCTGAAGTGTTGAAAACGGAAGACATGAATACAAGGGTAACCATGATGGAAAGTTACTCTCACCTTCTTCATCCCCAATCAGGGTACCTGAAGAAGGTAGAGGCTGAGAACGGAGATTGGTTTAAATATTATACAAATATGGACAAGTACATTTCAGTAGACGAAGGCAGTAAGCCCCTTACCACGAAAGAATATGAACTGGTTTATGAAATGCCTAGTTATGATCTGGCTGACTTACGGAAAGTTACGGAACAGGATGAAACGATGGATGTCCTCATGGAAAGCAATACACAGCTTCCGGAGGGATTGCCAACCCGTATCTATGAACTGGCCAACGAACTTACGGTGAATGAGGATAATTGGTACGATAAGGCAAAGGCGATAGAAAATCACTTCGACGGTCCTGAATTCAGCTATTCTAAAGAAGACATTCCGTATCCAGGCGATAATCAGGATTATGTGGATCAATTCTTGTTCGAGACCCAAATTGGGTATTGCGATAATTATTCAACGGCGATGGTCATTTTATTACGTGCCGCCAACATTCCGGCAAGATGGGTAAAGGGATATACGGAAGGGGAGAAATCAATTTATAAAGGTGAATCCGCCTATAAAGTGACGAATAATAATGCCCATTCATGGGTGGAGGTTTATTTTTCAGGATTGGGATGGGTACCATTTGAGCCTACGAAGGGATTCAATGGGCAAATGGATTTTTACAATTCGGATTTGAATTCGGAAAATACGGAGGAAACCGAGCAGGAAGACAAAAAACTAGTGGAGCAAGATGAGACGCAGACTAGAGAGCGCCCGGATACACCCGAAAATGAACCTGGATCAACTAAGAAAAGTGTCCTTTTAAGCCAAAATACTTTATTAATGTGGAGTGCCGGTATTATTTTATGTATTGCTTTACTTCTTGCCGTAGGGTATTTGTATAGAAGGAAATGGCTTCCTTTTGTACAAATCCTTCGGTTAAAAAAGAAAACCGGTCCATACTTTATACAGGCGTACCAATTATTATTGAAACAGTTGGTCCGGGCAGGGTTAGAGCGGCCTGATGGACAAACCTTGCGGGAATATGCAGCCTATGTAGATGCGGTTTATGAGACGAATTTAATGCAGGAAATGACAGCTCGATACGAAGTAATGACCTACCGTGGTGATCCAGAAGAAGAGGAGTGGGAGCGCTTTCGCAGTGACTGGGAAACGCTTATGAAAAAAACTAGCTCTTGACCATGTTTTTATTATATTGATACAATAACTTAAACTAATACTGTCCTTCATATATCCTCGATAATATGGATCGAAAGTTTCTACCGAATCACCGTAAATGATTTGACTATGAAGGCAGATTTACAGGAAAGCTGAAAATCTGCCTTCGTATATACTTTTTCCGTATATCGTTGTGGGTGGATTTTTAGTTTTCCTTTTTTTATGATACTATTTTTTTATATGAAAAATCACCCGTTTTTGGGTGAATTACATTGATAGAGGTGACGTTTGTGCCGGGGAAAACAGAATTGCAGAAAAACCAAGAAATGATTGTTGTACTTGATTTCGGAAGCCAATATAATCAATTGATTACGCGACGTATTCGTGAATTCGGTGTGTACAGTGAGCTTCATCCTCATACCATTACAGTGGAGGAACTACAGGAAATGAATCCTACAGGGATCATTTTTTCAGGTGGCCCTAACAGTGTATATGATGCAAGTGCATTTGGCTGCGATGAGCGTATTTTCGATTTAGGTCTTCCAATTTTCGGAATTTGTTATGGCATGCAGCTGATGACAAAACATTTTGGCGGAAAAGTGGAACGCGCCAAAAACCGTGAATATGGAAAAGCGACTCTTACGATTCAAAATGAATCTAAATTATTCAGTGATCTTCCAAAAGAACAAATCGTCTGGATGAGCCACGGTGACTTGGTCGTCGAAACACCTGAAGGTTTCACGGTCGATGGAACGAATCCGTCTTGTCCAATTTCGGCAATGAGTGATGAGTCACGTAAATTATATGCCGTTCAATTCCATCCAGAAGTACGTCACTCCGTACACGGCAATGAAATCCTGAAGAACTTCGTATTCGGAGTTTGTGGATGTAAAGGTGACTGGTCCATGGAAAATTTCGTTGAAATTGAAATGGAAAAAATCCGTCAAACAGTCGGCGATAAAAAAGTACTTTGCGCATTGAGCGGTGGAGTCGATTCATCCGTAGTGGCTGTGTTGATCCATAAAGCGATTGGCGATCAGCTAACATGTATCTTCGTTGATCATGGCTTACTTCGTAAAGGTGAAGCGGAAAGTGTTATGAAAACTTTCAGTGATGGCTTTAATATGAACGTCATTAAAGTGGATGCAAAAGAACGTTTCTTATCGAAACTTGCTGGCGTTTCCGATCCGGAACAGAAACGTAAAATCATCGGTAACGAGTTCATCTACGTGTTCGATGACGAAGCAACGAAACTAGAAGGCATCGATTTCCTTGCACAAGGTACGCTTTACACAGATATCATTGAAAGCGGTACAGCAACGGCACAAACGATTAAATCACATCATAATGTCGGCGGTCTACCGGAAGATATGCAATTCAAATTGATTGAACCATTGAATACTTTGTTCAAGGACGAAGTACGGGCATTAGGAAGCGAAATGGGCATTCCTGATGAAATCGTTTGGCGTCAGCCGTTCCCAGGTCCTGGTTTGGGAATTCGTGTATTAGGTGAAATTTCAGATGAAAAGCTTGAAATCGTCCGTGAGTCTGATTATATCTTACGCGAGGAAATCAGGAAGAATGGTTTAGAACGTGAAATTTGGCAATACTTCACAGTCCTTCCTAACATTCGTAGTGTAGGGGTAATGGGAGATGCCCGTACGTATGATTACACAATCGGTATCCGTGCTGTCACATCAATTGATGGAATGACTTCCGACTGGGCTCGAATTCCTTGGGAAGTACTTGAAATCATCTCCACAAGAATCGTCAATGAAGTGGACCATGTTAACCGCGTTGTGTATGACATAACGTCCAAGCCACCTGCAACGATTGAGTGGGAATAGTATATACATCGAACCAGTGAGGGTTTTACCTTCGCTGGTTTTTTTATGGTATTTATCTTTTTGGGTTTATTTGTGGATGATAGAGGGTGGATATTCTTCGTGAAATGGAAATGATAACTAAAAGGCGAACGTTCCATATTTTTTAATTAAAATTATTCGCTTTTTATATTGACGGCTGTTTTACGCGCTGGTACACTATACCTATAATAATAAATTGAACATAATCGTCGTATAATATCGGGAATATGGCCCGAAAGTTTCTACCAAGCTGCCGTTAACAGCTTGACTACGATGTGAATGAATGGGTGGGGTAGGTCACGCGCGCATTCTTTACATATTAGTAGTTGAGCCCCGTTCGGAAGCGAATGGGGTATTTTCATTTTGTGTTATACGAACTTATGATAGGGGAGACTCATTATGAAAAATTACTTTCGTTTTAATGAACTGGGTACTAGCTATCGTCGGGAAATACTCGGTGGTTTAACTACATTCCTCTCAATGGCTTATATACTGGTTGTGAATCCAGTGATGTTAACGTTACAGGGCATAGAGGATTACCCTGATGAATTGAGAATGGATTATGGAGCAGTGTTTGCCGCAACGGCATTGGCTGCCGCAATTGGTTCCATATTGATGGGTCTCATAGCCAGGTATCCAATCTCGCTTGCACCAGGAATGGGATTGAATGCATTTTTTGCCTTTACGGTTGTACTCGGTTTCGGAATCCCGTGGCAAACGGCTTTAACCGGTGTTTTAATTTCAGGGCTCATATTTGTCCTTCTATCCTTATCTGGTATTCGGGAAAAAATCATTAATGCCATTCCAGTCGAATTGAAATATGCGGTCGGAGCTGGTATTGGACTATTTATAACATTTGTAGGGTTTCAAAATGCAGGGATCATCACGAATGATGATAGTGTACTGGTCGGACTTGGTGATTTAACGAACGGAAGTACATTGCTCGCGGTATTCGGGATAATCGTCACCGTCATTCTAATGACCAAAGGCGTGAAAAGCGGTGTATTCATCGGAATGGTGATCACTGCCATAGCTGGCATGATTTTTGGGCAAGTGCCGGTGCCGGAGAAAATCGTTGGAGCGATTCCAAGTATCGCACCAACATTCGGAGTTGCGTTCGATGCTTTCGGAAATCCTGGTGAGCTCTTTACTGGTCAAATGCTGATCGTGATTTTGACCTTCTTGTTCGTAGCGTTTTTCGATACAGCCGGTACGTTGGTGGCTGTCGCTCAACAAGCAGGTTTAATGAAGGATAATGTTCTTCCGAGAGTTGGAAAAGGGTTGCTTGCTGACTCTCTATCCATTGTCTCAGGTGCCATCCTTGGTACATCGACGACGACATCTTATGTGGAGTCGACAGCGGGTGTCGCTGCCGGTGCTCGTAGCGGTTTTGCCGCAGTGGTTACAGGTTTACTGTTCGTCCTATCTCTTTTCTTTTTCCCGCTACTTTCCGTCGTGACGTCAGCGGTAACTGCACCAGCTTTAGTCATTGTAGGTGTACTAATGGCCTCATCGCTTAAAAACATTGACTGGCATAAATTTGAAGTAGCAGTGCCTGCCTTCTTCACAGTTATCATGATGCCCATGACATATTCGATTGCAACAGGGATTGCCTGTGGATTTATCTTTTATCCCATTACGATGACAATGAAAGGGAGAGCGAAAGAAGTTCACCCAATCATGTGGGGACTTGGAGTGGTCTTCCTTCTATACTTCATATTTTTAAAGTGAAACAACACGAGAAAAGAGGCCGATTATAGGCCTCTTTTCTCGTGTTGTAAGAAGAAGGACTTTACGTGTATAGTATAGATATAAATGTTTTGTAATGGATGGGATAATTCTTTCAAAAAAGAGGGAAAAAAATGAGCGGTTTTATCGTTGAAAAGGTATTGAACAATAATGTTGTAATTGCTAATCACCCATCATATGGTGAGGTCGTTTCTATTGGAAAGGGCCTGGGATTTAATCGAAAAAAAGGCGATGAACTAAGTCCGGAACTCGCAGAGAAAACGTTTGTTTTGAAAAGTGAGAAGGAACAGGAAAACTACAAGAAGTTATTGCCGAAAATCGATCAAAATCTTCAAGCGGCCATAATTGAATCCATTCATTTGATAAACAAAAGGGTCCCTGGAAAACTTAATGAGCATATACATGTGGGTTTAACGGATCATTTACTATTCGCCCTTCAACGGGTTTCCCAAGGGATGACCATAAAAAACCCATTTTTAAAAGAGACGATCACCCTCTATCCTTTTGAGCATAATATCGCAGTCGAGGTTGTTGACCTCATTCAAGATAAGACCGGGGTAGGACTGCCTCATGGAGAGATTGGCTTCATCACGCTTCATATCCATAGTGCCATAGCAAATAAGGATTTATCTGACGTCAATCAGTATTCCCAGCTGATTTTTCAACTGATTTCCATTATAGAAGAGCAGTTGAACGTTGAGATAAATAAAGAAAGCATCGATTATTCGCGGCTGATTCGTCATTTAAGGTTTATGATCGATCGCGTATTGGCAGGGGAAACGGTGGATGAACCTGAAAAAATCACTTTGCTATTGAAAGAAGAATATCCTGTATGCTACAATTTGTCTTGGAAACTAATAAAAATTATGCAACAGAAATTAGGCAAACCGGTTTGTGATGCGGAAGCTGTCTACTTAACGATGCATATTCAACGATTGCAAAATAAAATTAAATAAAACATTAACCTACGTGTTACTGATTCGATCAGGCATAAGTAAGGAGAATGATTGAGAGTGGAACAGGGTAATCTATACCCACATGTTCTTTTTCGGTCCTACCTTTACTTATGCCTTTTTTGCATACAAAACAGCTTAGAAGTGTATTAGCAGTTTAATGAAATGTAACCGTTTTATTAGTGTGAAAACAAAATGAGGAGGAAACCTAATGTTTAAGAAGTTGTTTGGTATCTTGCAAAAAATCGGGAAATCTTTAATGCTTCCTGTAGCAATCTTGCCTGCTGCCGGTATTTTACTCGCACTGGGTAATGCTTTACAAAACCCTGCCCTCTTGGATATCGCTCCGTTTTTAGAAAATGGCGGAGTGGAAATGGTAGCGTCCGTCATGGAAAACGCTGGGAATATTATTTTTGGAAATCTTCCGCTATTATTTGCGGTAGGTGTAGCGATTGGACTGGCAGGTGGAGATGGGGTTGCTGGTTTGGCAGCGATCATCGGATTCCTGATCATGAATGTAACGATGGGGACGGTCTTAGGAATTGATTTGAATGATATCAAGAATAATAGTGCCGTTTACAGCAATGTCCTTGGAATACCTACGTTAGGTACGGGAGTATTCGGCGGAATCATCGTCGGGGTCATGGCTGCCATTTTGTATAATAAGTTCTATGAAATTGAAATGCCTTCGTATTTAGGGTTCTTTGCGGGTAAACGTTTCGTACCTATTATTACAGCGGTAAGCGCGGTAGTTTTGGGACTGGTCATGATTGTAATTTGGCCGACCATTCAATCTGGTTTAAATGCCTTTTCAGAAAACATGCTTGGAGCTAATTTGACGCTTAGTGCATTTGTCTTTGGGGTAGTGGAACGGGCGTTAATTCCGTTTGGTTTGCATCATATCTTCTATTCACCATTCTGGTTTGAATTTGGTAGCTACATCGATTCGTCGGGTGAACCTATCAGGGGTGACCAAGCAATCTTTATGGCACAAATCAAAGATGGAGTGGAGAATTTAACGGCTGGTACGTTCATGACAGGAAAATATCCATTCATGATGTTCGGGTTACCGGCAGCGGCGTTGGCCATCTATCATGAAGCTCGTCCAGAACGTAAGAAAATTGTCGGTGGTTTAATGGCATCGGCTGCTCTTACAGCTTTCTTGACAGGTATAACAGAGCCGATTGAATTCTCATTCTTGTTTGTAGCGCCGATTCTTTTCGCTATTCACTGTGTGTTTGCAGGTCTATCATTCATGACGATGCATTTGCTTGATGTGAAAATTGGGATGACCTTCTCAGGAGGTTTAATCGACTATACATTATTCGGGTTAATCAATCCGCAAACAAATGCTTGGATTGTCATTCCGGTTGGTTTAGTGTTTGCGCTTATCTATTATTTCGGATTCCGATTTGCAATCAGGAAATTCAACTTGAAAACTCCTGGTCGCGAGGTAGAAGAAGATGATGATGACCAAGTTGGAGTATCTTCCAAGAAATCAGGTAATCTTCCTGGAGATATTTTGGAAGCGATGGGTGGAAAAGAAAACATCGCGCATTTAGATGCTTGTATCACGCGCCTTCGTGTGTCGGTCAATGATATTAAAGAAGTTGATAAAAATAGATTGAAGAAACTCGGTGCGGCAGGAGTGCTTGAAGTCGGTAACAATATCCAAGCCATCTTTGGCCCACGTTCCGAAACGATTAAAGGGCAAATGAAAGATATCATGGATGGGAAAAGACCTAGTAGGGTTGAAGCCTCACCAGAAAAAGGCGTAGAAAATCAAATAGAAGATGTGATTCCGAAACCATTACGGACGGAAGGGTCTTCTGACTCTGAAAAATTCGTTTCTCCTATTAAAGGAGAAATCAAGCCGATTACTGAAGTGCCTGATCCAGTATTTGCTGAAAAAATGATGGGCGATGGCTTTGCTATTGTGCCGGAGGATGGTCTGGTTGTTTCTCCGGTTGACGGGACGATTGTCAATCTCTTTCCAACTAAACACGCCATTGGTATCGTTTCGGAAACAGGGCGAGAAGTACTGATTCACGTCGGAATCGATACAGTTAAATTAGAAGGTAAAGGGTTTGAAGCGCTCGTCGCTCAAGATGACAAGGTGAAAATCGGCCAACCACTACTTAAAGTAGATATTGACTATGTTAAAAATAATGCGACTTCTATTATTACTCCGATTGTCTTTACGAACCTCGCTGAAGGGGAAAGCGTTAAGATAGAAAAGAGTGGAAAAGTCGATATTAAAGAAGCAAACATTATTTCTTTTAATAAATAAGCGTTATAGAAGCAGGGGGTGACTATTGAAGTTGCCCCCTGCTTCTATTTATAGATTTATGTTAACGACATGTCTTTGAAGCAGAAAGGATAAAGTGGGTATAATAGTGGAAGTTGTACTCTATAGATAGGATTTAAAAAAACAAAGAAATATCACAATTTTAATTGACTTGTATTTCTACTGGTGATATTATATTAACTACACCGAAACACGACATCATAACGAGAAAAGAAACATTCGAAACTTGTTGACAAGTTGGTTGAAAGGTGTTAAGATAATAAAGTCGCTAAGATAGCGGCAAACAAATTGCTCTTTGAAAACTGAACAAAACAAAGCGCCAACGTAAATTTTGAGTGAGCACACACTATAAAAAAGCAAAATGAGCAAGTCAAACATTT
>NZ_JBNNSR010000013.1:0-84456 GCF_050277925.1 Peribacillus sp. NPDC097264 | reverse complement strand
GTCACACCCGTTCCCATTCCGAACACGGCAGTTAAGCTCTTCAGCGCCGATGGTAGTTGGGGGTTTCCCCCTGTGAGAGTAGGACGCCGCCAAGCCATTTCGAAGGTCAGCCATTAGGCTGGCCTTTTTTGTTTTCAGACTGGTACCATTAAAATAAAATGAAATCATTCACTGTTGCTAGGACAGAACAAGTTAGATATCGAAAACAGCTTTCCGTCGATCTTTGATTAAAATCCCTGGATAAGCTGTTCAACCTATCTGAAAGAATTTATAATTAGAAAAATAGGCAAGCTGTTTAATAAGGGTGGAACAAAAATATTCATGAAAATAGTGAATGCAGGAAAGGAACGATTCTGTGAGTAAAAAGGGTAAAGAAAAGTTTGAAGTTAGAGAAGGAGAAAGCATTGATGAATGTCTTGATCGAATAAAGGCTGCAGGGTACTTTCCAGTGAGGAGAACGGAAGAACCCATTTTCGAGGAAAGAATCACGAATGGAATGGCTCATTATGAACCAATTAACAGGAAAATTGTATTTGAAGCAAAGTTATTGGAGTAAAACACGAACGATCTTTAAGTATTCTATAAAAATATTCGATTTTATCTTGACAATGAAAATGCGTGACGGTAAGATGGATGTATATTAATACCTCTCATATAATCCTGGGGATATGGCCCAAAAGTTTCTACCTGATGACCGTAAATCATCGGACTATGAGAAAAGTAGCTGACTTATTCGGAAACTATCGAAGTCTTTTTTGTGAAGACTTTTTTCCGGGCAGATTGCTTTCTCTATGAGGAAGAAGTCTGCCCGTTTTTTTTTTGAAAATTATAGATGATAGAATGGAAAGTGGGAGGGACAGTATTATGAAGTCGCAGGTCGGGGTCATTATGGGTAGCGTCTCGGATTGGGAAACGATGAAGTATGCTTGTGAATCATTGGAACAGCTTGAAATCCCCTATGAAAAAAGAGTCGTTTCGGCCCACCGCACACCAGACTTATTGTTTGAATATGCAGAGAGTGCAAGAGAGCGCGGGATTAAGGTGATAATAGCAGGTGCAGGTGGAGCTGCTCACCTACCCGGTATGACGGCAGCTAAAACAATAGTACCTGTGATTGGGGTGCCAATCCAATCCAAGGCTTTAAACGGTATGGATTCATTATTATCGATCGTTCAAATGCCAGGCGGGGTACCGGTTGCCACGGTAGCCATCGGAAAGGCAGGGGCGATTAACGCAGGTTTGCTTGCGGCGCAGGTATTGGCTGCTTTCGATTCAGAAATCGCCGATAGATTAGAGGTTCTCCGAGACGAAACTAGGGAAAAGGTGTTATTGAGCAGTGAACAACTTAAATAAGGTCATTTTACCGGGTCAGACGATTGGAATTATTGGCGGTGGACAGTTAGGCAGGATGATGGCCTTAGCGGCTAAGGCAGCAGGCTTTAAGATAGCTGTTCTTGAACCAACGACTAATGGTCCGTGTGCTCAAGTGGCAGATATAGAGATCCTTGGGGCTTATGATGACATAGATGCATTGAAAAGGCTGGCAAATGTCAGTGACGTCATTACCTATGAGTTCGAAAATATCAGTTCCAAGGCTCTTGATTGGTTGAAACAGCATGCCTATCTTCCTCAGGGGTCGGAATTATTAAAACAAACACAGGATCGGCTTACTGAAAAGAAAGCCATAGCAGGTGCCGGAGCAACGGTTGCCCCGTACCAGGAAATTCAGGATGTTTCGGAAATTTACCTACATATAGAAGAATTAGGGTACCCAAGTGTGTTAAAAACGACCCGTGGCGGTTATGATGGAAAAGGGCAGTTAGTCATAAATGAGGAAGCTGATATTAAAAAGGCTGAATCCCTGCTCCAAACAGGTGTATGTGTATTAGAAGCTTGGATACCTTTCGTTAAGGAAATCTCGGTTGTCGTGACGCGTAAAGCGAATGGTGAAACAAGTCATTTTCCGGTAGCAGAAAATATTCATATTGAAAATATACTGCATAAAAGCATCGTTCCCGCTCGCATCAGTCAGAGTGCTGAAGAAAAGGCCATTGTGGAGGCTCGACAGCTTGCCGAAAAACTAGAACTGGTCGGTACATTGGCCGTGGAGATGTTTTTAACGGCAAAGGATGAAATCATCATCAATGAGCTTGCACCAAGACCACACAATTCGGGTCATTATACATTGGAAGCATGTGCAACATCCCAATTTGAACAGCATATCCGTGCTGTCTGTAATTGGCCCCTCGGAAATACCTCCTTGTTGCAACCGGTGGTCATGGTCAACGTCCTAGGTGAACACTTGGAGCCATTACTTCATGAAATTCCGGAGCTTACAGATTGGAAGGTTCATCTTTACGGTAAAAGAGAGGCCAAGATAAAACGGAAAATGGGGCATGTTAACATTTTACGTCCAACACTCGAGGAAGCCCTTTTAGAAAGTAATCGAAGCAAAATTTGGAATCAACAGGTTGAAACGGAGGAAGCAAAATGATAGAACGTTATACCCGCCCTGAAATGGGTAACATTTGGACAGAGAAAAACCGCTTTAATGCATGGTTGGAAGTAGAAATCTTGGCATGTGAAGCGTGGTCGGAACTTGGTGTCATACCGAAAGAAGACGTGAAGCTCCTTCGTGAAAATGCGTCATTCGATGTAGAGCGCATCAATGAAATTGAAAAAGACACTCGCCATGATGTTGTGGCCTTCACACGTGCGGTTTCCGAAACATTAGGTGAAGAACGTAAATGGGTGCATTATGGGCTGACTTCAACGGATGTAGTTGATACGGCACTTTCTTATGTGATTAAACAAGCGAATGATATTCTTTCAAAGGATTTAAATAATTTTGTCGAGATCTTGAAAAACAAAGCGAAAGAACATAAATATACCGTCCAAATGGGACGTACACATGGTGTGCATGCGGAACCGACCACTTTCGGCTTGAAGCTTGCCCTTTGGTACCAAGAAATGAAACGGAATGTGGAACGTTTTGATGCTGCTCGAAAAAACATCGAGGTAGGTAAAATCTCCGGCGCTGTTGGTACATATGCAAACATCGACCCGTTCGTTGAACAATTCGTCTGTGAAAAGCTGGGCCTTGAAGCTGATCCCATTTCAACGCAA
This sequence comes from Peribacillus sp. NPDC097264, assembly GCF_050277925.1. Taxonomy (NCBI): domain Bacteria; kingdom Bacillati; phylum Bacillota; class Bacilli; order Caryophanales; family Bacillaceae; genus Peribacillus; species Peribacillus sp. NPDC097264. The sequence goes on along the minus strand of NZ_JBNNSR010000013.1, from coordinate 81,330 downwards.
ACCTTGCAACGTGATCGCCATGCACACTATATGAGTACATTGGCGTTAATTGCAACTTCCATCGAAAAATTCGCTGTGGAAATCAGAGGGTTACAAAAAAGCGAAACGCGCGAAGTGGAAGAATTCTTTGCAAAAGGACAAAAAGGATCATCAGCAATGCCTCATAAACGGAATCCTATCGGTTCTGAGAACATGACAGGAATGGCCCGGGTCATCCGTGGATACATGATGACAGCGTATGAGAATGTAGCTTTATGGCACGAACGTGATATATCCCACTCTTCTGCTGAACGAATCATCTTGCCGGATGCAACGATTGCTTTGAATTATATGTTGAACCGCTTCAGTAACATCGTGAAAAACCTTACTGTCTATCCCGAGAACATGAAGCGTAACATGGATCGTACACTTGGATTAATCTTCTCTCAACGCGTTCTGCTTGCCCTTATTGACAAGGGTCTTGTCCGTGAAGAGGCGTATGATACGGTTCAGCCACATGCGATGGACGCCTGGGAGCAACAAGTTCCATTCAGGAGCCTGATCGACAAGGATGATAAAATCACAAGTCTGCTTACTAAAGAAGAACTTGATGACTGTTTCGATCCTACCCATCATTTGAAAAACGTAGATGTGATCTTTGATCGCCTAGGCTTATAAAATAAGGCTGCAAACGTGAATCCCCATCGGGTGAAGCGTTTGCTCCTTGCCTAATGATAAGATGAAAATTCATAATATTCACAATTCGGAGGTCTTAACAGATGGAAAAGCGAGAATTGCTGTATGAAGGGAAAGCGAAACAGATTTATGCAACGGACAACAGTGAAATAGTATGGGTGGAATACAAAGATTCAGCAACGGCATTCAACGGCGAGAAGAAGTCAGAGATCGCTGGTAAAGGCCAGTTGAATAATCAAATTACTAGTTTACTATTTTCGAAGCTTGCCGAACAAAACATTCCTTCTCATTTTATAGAAAAGCTTTCCGAGCGGGAGCAACTGGTTAAAAAGGTCTCCATCATTCCTCTTGAAGTGGTCGTTAGAAACACGGCTGCCGGTAGTTTCTCTAAACGCACCGGCATGGAAGAGGGCCATCCACTAAAGAAAACGCTCGTTGAATTTTATTATAAAGACGACGCACTCGGCGATCCTCTGTTGACGGAAGACCATATTGAAGAATTGGAGCTTGCCAGCAAGGAAGATGTAGCGATCTTAAAGGAAAAGGCACGGGAAATCAGTAAGGTCCTATCAACCATATTCCAAGAGATGGGCATTAACCTGATTGATTTTAAACTGGAATTTGGCAAGACACCTGATGGGGAAATCCTGTTGGCTGATGAAATTTCACCGGATACTTGTCGCCTTTGGGACGCAGAGACACATGAAAAATTGGACAAAGACGTATTCCGCCGTGATTTAGGTAGTTTAACAGATGCATATGGAAAAATTCTAGCAAAGTTGGAGGGCACTCAACATGTATAAGGTTAAGGTATATATCACACTACGAGAAAGTGTACTGGATCCACAGGGGACAGCGGTTCAACAATCCCTTCATAGTTTGACATATAACGAAGTGAGCGATGTTCGTATCGGGAAATACATTGAACTGACGATTGATGACACCGACCGTGATTTAGATCAGCTGGTGAAGGAAATGTGTGAAAAGCTATTAGCCAATACAGTCATTGAAGCGTACCGCTATGACGTGGAGGAGGTTGTCACCCAATGAAATTCGCTGTCATCGTTTTTCCTGGCTCCAATTGTGATGTCGACATGTATCATGCGATACAGGATGCGCTTGGGGAGGAAGTGGAGTATGTATGGCATTCCACGGATAATCTAGACAAATTTGACGGGATCCTGCTTCCAGGCGGATTCTCTTATGGCGACTACCTACGTTCAGGAGCGATTGCCCGTTTTTCCAATGTGATGGCCGAAGTCGTAAAAGCGGCTCAAGCAGGAAAGCCGGTACTTGGCGTCTGCAATGGTTTTCAAATTTTGCTTGAAGCAGGGCTGTTACCGGGAGCGATGCGACGTAATGATGGACTGAAATTCATCTGTCGTAACGTAGAACTGAAAGTTGAAAATAATGAATCGATGTTTACCACGGGTTATTCATTAAACGAATCCATCACCATTCCAGTGGCCCATGGTGAAGGGAACTATTACTGTGATAAAGAAACACTGAAGGAATTAAAACAAAATAACCGCATTCTGTTCACTTATCAGGGAGAAAATCCCAACGGTAGCCTAGAACAAATCGCGGGAATCACCAATGCACAAGGCAATGTCCTCGGAATGATGCCTCATCCAGAACGTGCTGTTGACTCATTGCTAGGCAGTAAAGACGGCTTAAAGATCTTTCAATCCATCGTGAAAAACTGGAGGGAATCACATGTTGTTACAGCTTGAACCAAGTCCGGATAAAATTAAATCGGAGCGTTTATACGCAAGTATGGGGTTATCCGATGAAGAATTCGCCATGGTGGAGAAAATCTTAGGCAGACTGCCGAATTATACGGAAACTGGTTTGTTTTCCGTCATGTGGTCAGAGCATTGTTCCTACAAAAATTCAAAACCCATCTTAAGAAAATTCCCGATTACGGGGGAAAAAGTACTACAAGGTCCTGGTGAAGGGGCTGGAATCGTCGATATCGGTGATAATCAGGCCGTCGTTTTCAAGATCGAAAGCCATAACCATCCATCGGCCATTGAGCCATATCAAGGAGCGGCTACAGGTGTTGGCGGCATTATCCGTGATGTCTTCTCCATGGGAGCCCGACCTATCGCCATGTTAAACTCGTTGCGCTTCGGTGAATTGGATAACGAACGCGTGAAGTATTTATTTAAAGAAGTGGTTGCAGGAATTGCCGGCTATGGAAACTGTATTGGGATTCCCACTGTCGGCGGAGAAATTCAATTCGATCCTTCGTACGAGGGCAATCCGTTAGTCAATGCCATGTGCGTCGGGTTAATTGACCATAAGGACATCAAGAAAGGCCAGGCTCATGGTGTAGGGAATACGGTCATGTACGTGGGTGCCAAAACAGGCCGTGATGGCATTCATGGAGCAACATTTGCTTCGGAAGAACTTTCAGAGTCTTCAGAAGAGAAAAGACCAGCCGTGCAAGTTGGCGATCCATTCATGGAGAAATTACTGTTAGAAGCTTGTCTTGAGCTCATCCATAATGATGCACTTGTCGGCATTCAGGATATGGGCGCAGCGGGGCTTACTAGCTCATCGGCTGAGATGGCGAGCAAAGCTGGATCAGGGATTAAAATGAATCTTGATTTAGTACCGCAACGTGAAACAGGCATGACTGCGTATGAAATGATGTTGTCTGAGTCACAAGAACGGATGTTAATCGTCGTTACTAAAGGACGGGAACAGGAAATCGTCGATTTGTTTACGAAGTATGGCCTGGAAGCCGTTGCTGTTGGTGAAGTAACGGATGATAAAAACTTAACTCTTTCTCATCAAGGTGAAATCGTGGCCGCGGTCCCGGTCGATGCATTGGCCGAAGAAGCACCAATCTATCACAAACCATCTGCTGAACCACAATATTTCCGTGACTTCCAAAGCATGACGGCAAAAGTTCCGGTTATTAAGGATTATAAGAGTACTCTTTTAGCATTATTACAACAGCCTACCATATCAAGCAAGGAATGGGTTTACGACCAATATGATTATATGGTTCGTACGAATACTGTGGTATCCCCTGGCTCGGACGCTGCAGTCGTACGTGTGCGAGGAACGAATAAAGCGCTTGCCATGACAACGGATTGTAACTCCCGCTATATTTACCTCGACCCCGAAACAGGCGGTAAGATTGCTGTAGCGGAGGCAGCCCGTAATATTGTCTGTTCGGGTGGCGAACCTTTGGCGATTACAGATTGCTTGAATTTTGGAAATCCGGAAAAACCAGAGATATTCTGGCAACTGGAAAAAGCCGCTGACGGCATGAGCGAAGCATGTCGTAGCTTAAGTACGCCTGTCATTGGTGGAAACGTATCACTTTATAATGAAACGAATGGCGAGGCCATTTATCCAACGCCAGTAGTAGGAATGGTTGGTCTTGTACATGACCTTCAACATATCACGACTCAAACGTTCAAACATGAATCCGACTTGATATATGTGGTCGGGGAAGCGAAAGCTGAATTTGGCGGCAGTGAACTTCAAAAAATGGTGGAAGGAAAAATCTTTGGACCTGCACCGGAATTGGACTTACACGTTGAACAAAAACGTCAAGCACAAATTCTTGAAGCCATTCGAGCAGGGCATATCGCCTCCGCACATGATCTTTCAGAAGGTGGTTTGGCCGTTGCCTTAAGTGAATCTTTATTCGGTCCGGCAAAACTCGGCGCAAACGTTCAGGTTTCCGGCGAATTGGTATCCGGGTTGTTCAGCGAAACGCAATCCCGATTCTTACTATCCGTTCGTCCAGAAAACCAAGCGGCGTTTGAATCCATCGTTGAAGATGCGATCCTTATAGGGGAAGTAACGAATGATCCAAAAATAATCGTGACGGATGATGGCGATAATCTGGTATTTGAAGTGAATGTTGAAGAATTGCAATCAGCTTGGAAAGGGGCCATTCCATGCTTGCTGAAATAAGAAGTCTTAATGAGGAATGTGGCGTAGTAGGAGTCTGGGGACATCAAGATGCAGCACAGCTTGCCTATTACGGACTGCATAGCTTACAGCATCGGGGCCAAGAGGGAGCCGGCATTGTCGTGACGGACGGTAACCAAATGTCCATCACGAAAGGGGAAGGTCTTGTAACGGAAATCTTCACCGCAGAAAAAATGGAGGCACTTTCGGGTACCGGGAAATCAGCGATAGGTCATGTTCGCTATACGACGGCAGGCGGCGGCGGGTATCAAAACGTTCAGCCTTTCTTGTTCAATTCACATACAGGAGGGCTGGCTCTTGCCCATAATGGGAATATCGTCAATGCCAGTCAGTTAAAGGCACAGTTAGAGGGACAAGGGAGCATTTTTCAAACGACATCGGATACGGAAGTCCTTGCTCATTTGATTAAACGCTCTGGTTATTCCGATATTAGGGACTCTGTGAAAAATAGCTTAAGCATGCTAAAGGGCGCCTATGCATTTGTCGTCATGACGGAAAATCAAATGATTTTAGCGCGGGATCCACATGGTTTCCGCCCACTTTCCCTAGGAAAGATTGGGGATGCGTATTACGCTGCCTCTGAAACATGCGCACTTGATATCGTTGGTGCAGAATTTATCCGTGATATCGAACCAGGAGAGCTTGTCGTCATCAACAATGAGGGAATCCATTCAGAGTACTTTTCCCTATCCAGCCAACACGCCATGTGCACGATGGAATATGTATATTTTTCCCGACCGGATAGCAACATTGATGGGATCAATGTGCATACAGCCAGGAAAAACCTTGGTAAGCAGATGGCCCTGGAAGCGAAAATCGAAGCGGATGTTGTCACAGGTGTTCCGGATTCAAGCATTTCGGCAGCCATTGGTTATGCCGAAGCTGCGGGCATCCCTTATGAAATGGGCTTAATTAAGAACCGCTATGTCGGACGGACATTTATTCAACCATCACAGAGCCTTCGCGAACAGGGTGTGAAGATGAAACTATCGCCGGTAAGAGGCGTCGTGGAAGGGAAACGCGTGATCATGGTGGACGATTCGATCGTCCGAGGAACGACGAGCAGAAGGATTGTCCGCATGCTGAAAGATGCAGGAGCCAAAGAGGTCCATGTAGTGATCAGTTCGCCGCCAATTAAAAATCCATGTTTTTACGGTATTGATACATCGAAAAAAGAGGAACTGATTGCCAGCTCCAAATCGGTGGAGGAAATACGGGAAATCATTGAAGCCGATTCATTAACCTTTTTAAGTGTGGAAGGCATGGTGGAAGCGATTGGACGTCCGTTTGCTGGAGAAACACGCGGTTCATGTCTAGCATGCTTCACCGGAAATTATCCAACGGAAATTTTCGATTACGAACGGGAAAAAATTAAATGCTAAAAAAACATCGATAAGAACGAGTGGTTTTCGGAGGGGGATTTCAAATGGCTAATGCATATAAGCAGGCTGGTGTCGATATCGAAGCGGGCTACGAAGCGGTAAATCGGATGAAGAAACATGTAAAACGGACATTTCGTCCTGAAGTAATGAACGGATTGGGAGGTTTCGGAGGCATGTTCGATTTGTCTTCGTTACACCTTAAAGAGCCTGTCCTTATATCGGGAACGGATGGAGTCGGGACGAAGCTTTTACTCGCGTTCATGATGGATAAACATGATACAATTGGAATTGATTGTGTAGCGATGTGCGTCAATGATGTGGTCGTACAGGGGGCTGCGCCGTTGTACTTTTTAGATTATATAGCTTGCGGCAAAGCTGATCCCGAGAGAATTGAAATGATCGTTAAAGGAATTGCGGACGGATGTGAGCAAGCAGGCTGTGCCTTAATCGGTGGGGAAACAGCTGAAATGCCAGGGATGTACGAAACCGAAGAATATGACGTGGCTGGGTTCACGGTTGGCGCGGTTGAAAAATCACGCTTAATTACGGGTGAGGACATATCCATTGGTGATGTTGTCATCGGTCTTGCTTCAAGCGGGATCCATAGCAATGGCTATTCACTAGTCCGTAAAATCCTCCTTGAAGATGCAGGAATGGATTTACATGAACTCGTGCCGGAGTTCGGTTGCAAATTGGGTGAAGAATTATTGAAACCGACAAGGATCTATGTCCAGTCGATATTGTCGACACTTGAAAAGTTTGAAGTGAAGGGACTAGCACATATTACAGGTGGTGGGTTCATCGAAAATATTCCGCGCATCCTTCCCGAAAACTGCGGTGTTGAAATTGAGTTGGGCAGTTGGACGATTCCCAAAGTTTTCTCGTACCTTGAGGAAAAAGGAAATCTTGTTCAGGAGGAAATGTTCAATATATTCAATATGGGCATCGGGATGACGGCCGTCGTGAGAAAATCGGATGCTCCTGCAATCATTGCGCATCTACAGTCTTGTGGTGAACAGGCTTCCGTTATAGGAACGATTGTTGAGGGAGAAGGAGTGTCTTTTAAACGATGAGGCGCCTTGCTGTCTTTGCATCGGGAAATGGAAGCAACTTTCAAGCCATCGCTGATGCAATAAAAGAGGGAAATCTAGAAGCGGAAATATGCCTTGTTGTTTGTGATCGTGAGGATGCTTATGTAATGGAGAGGGCCAGATTGGAGAACATTCCGGTATACTCATTTTCAGCAAAACAGTACGAAAATAAGGCAGGATATGAACGGGAGATATTGGACGAACTTCATGTCCATGGCGTGGACTTCATTGTTCTTGCTGGGTATATGCGGTTAATAGGAGCGACGTTATTAGGGAAGTATCCGCAAAGGATTGTGAATATTCACCCTTCTCTTTTGCCTTGTTTTCCCGGTAAGGATGCTATTGGCCAGGCATTTAAGGCTGAAGTGAAGGAAACCGGGGTCACGATTCATTATGTCGATGAGGGAATGGATACAGGACCGATCATTGCTCAAGAGGCAGTACCCATTCTTAACGGAGATACAAAAGACATCCTCCAAAAAAGAATTCAGGAATTGGAACATGATCTGTATCCAAAAATTTTGAACCGGCTATGCCAAGAGAAACAACATACATAATGGAGGGAACAACATATTATGAAGAAACGTGCGTTAATTAGTGTATCGGATAAAACAGGCATCGTAGAATTTGCCAAAGGGCTGAAAGAGGCCGGTTTTGAAATCATTTCAACGGGCGGTACGAGCAAAACATTACAGGATAATGGCGTGGATGTCATCGGTATCAGTGAAATCACTGGTTTCCCGGAAATTCTGGACGGCCGCGTTAAAACGCTACATCCGAATGTCCATGCAGCAGTCTTAGCCAAGCATGGAGATGAAGGGCATAGAGCTCAACTAGCAGAGCATCATATTGAACCGATTCAGTTGGTCTGTGTGAACCTTTATCCTTTCCAATCGACGATATCGAAACCGGATGTGACGGTGGAAGATGCGATTGAGAACATCGATATCGGAGGACCGACCATGCTACGTTCGTCTGCGAAAAACCACGAGTATGTGACGGTTATCGTCGATAGTGAGGATTATGCAACGGTATTGGCTGAGCTAAAAGAAAACGGAGATGTCTCAAAAACGACGAATCGTCGTCTGGCAGCTAAAGTCTTCCGTCATACAGCGGCATACGATGCCGTGATTTCAGAATATATGACTGAGCTTGCCGAAGAAGAGAATCCAGAATCACTTACTGTTACTTATGAATTGAAACAGTCGCTTCGTTATGGGGAAAATCCTCATCAAAAAGCAGCGTTCTATAAAAAACCGCTTGGATCTACCTTCTCGATTGCGGAAGCAAAACAACTGCACGGAAAAGAACTTTCATACAATAACATCAATGATGCAGACGCAGCCCTTCAAATCGTTAAGGAATTCAAAGAACCGGCAGCCGTGGCCGTCAAGCATATGAATCCTTGTGGAGTCGGTGTTGGTGATACGATTCTGGAAGCATTCGATAAAGCGTATGAAGCGGATTCCACTTCGATTTTTGGTGGCATCATCGCCTTGAACCGTGAAGTGGATAAAGCGACTGCGGAAAAGCTTCACGAAATTTTCCTTGAAATCATCATCGCTCCAGGATTCTCTAAGGAAGCATTGGATGTATTGACAAGTAAGAAGAACCTTCGTCTATTAACGGTTAATTTCCAGGCTGCTAAAAAACCGGAACGTAAATTGACTTCAATTGAAGGTGGTTTACTCGTGCAAGAACGTGATGCTTTCGGTTTGAAGGATGCAGAAGTAAAAGTGGCAACAAAACGCGAACCGACCGCAGAAGAGTGGAAAGCTCTTGAACTTGGTTGGAAAATCGTAAAACATGTCAAATCGAATGCCATCGTTATTTGTAATGATCAGATGACATTGGGCGTGGGTGCAGGGCAAATGAACCGTGTCGGCGCAGCAAAAATAGCTCTAGAACAAGCTAGTGAAAGAGTAGCGGGAAGTGCTTTGGCATCGGATGCTTTCTTCCCTATGGACGATACCGTGGAGGCGGCGGCAAAAGCAGGCGTAACGGCAATCATCCAGCCAGGTGGATCGAAGAAAGACCAAGATTCAATTGATAAAGCCGATGAATATGGAATAGCAATGGTATTCACAGGAGTTCGCCACTTTAAACATTAATCGAAGATGAGGTGCGGTAATGAATGTACTAGTGATTGGCCGTGGAGGCAGGGAGCACGCTATCGCCCGTAAACTGTTTGAAAGCAAACGGGTTAAGAAAGTCTTCGTGGCGCCAGGGAATCCCGGCATGGCAGATGTTGCCGAACTTATATCAATCGAGGAAACCAAACATCAAGAATTGGTCGCTTTCGCAAAAGAAAATGCGATTGCTTTGACGGTGATTGGACCGGAAACGCCTTTACTTAATGGGTTGGCTGATGACTTTGAGAAAGAAAACTTGCAGGTGTTCGGACCAAACAGCCGGGCTGCGGTCATTGAAGGAAGTAAATCATTTGCCAAGAATTTAATGAGGGATTATCATATTCCAACAGCAGAATATGAGACGTTTTCTGATTATGAGCAGGCAAAGGCATATATCGAAAAAGTGGGCGCTCCCATTGTCATCAAGGCTGATGGTCTGGCTGCGGGCAAAGGCGTAGTAGTCGCCATGACGATGCAGGAAGCAATGGAAGCCATTCATGATATGCTAGTCGGTGCAAAGTTCGGGGAAGCTTCAGCAAAGGTTGTCATCGAGGAATACCTGGATGGCGAGGAGTTTTCATTGATGGCCTTCGTGAACGGGGATAAAGTATATCCAATGGTTATCGCACAGGATCATAAACGTGCCTACAATGGTGATAAAGGACCGAATACTGGTGGAATGGGTGCGTACTCCCCCGTCCCTCAAATATCCGATAGTATGGTGCAAGCAGCGGTAGATGCTATTCTGCAACCGACGGTTCATGCGATGATTTCAGAAAATCGCCGATTTTCAGGCATATTATATGCCGGGTTAATTGCAACGGAAAAGGGTACAAAAGTGATTGAATTCAATGCCCGTTTTGGGGATCCGGAAACTCAAGTAGTATTGCCCCGCTTAAAGACGGATTTCGTCGATACTCTTGAAGCGGTCCTTGCAGGGGAAGATTTAGATCTTGAATGGGATGATGAAGCGGTTCTTGGTGTAGTCGTGGCTGCAGAAGGCTATCCTGGAGCATACACGAAGGGGTCGGTAATCAAAGGGTTGGATAGGATTCAGCCGGACACCCATATTTACCATGCCGGGACGGCCAAAAACGACCAGGGAGATCTTGTTTCCAATGGAGGCAGGGTATTGCTTGTTGCGGCTAAAGGAAACGACCTTGCGTCTGCCCAAAGACAAGTCTATAAAGAAGTAGAACATATTGAAAAAGAAGGCCTGTTTTGGCGTACGGATATTGGATATCGAGCCATAGAATAGGTTCCTTGACCATAAAAAGAAGCTGGCTCAAATCTCGAGTCAGCTTCTTTTAAAATGAAATCAATACGAATCAGATTGGTCATCCCTGTTCTGCTTATCCTTCATCATGGCTTGACCATTTTCCATTACATCGACAACGGGGCAATAGCGCAATATGCCTTCGCCTATTTTCATGGCAGCAAGGATGACCACCATTAAGTAAGATTGATTTTTCCATGGTTTTTTAACCATTTTCGCTGTGGCCCAGGTAAGAAAGGTAAAGCCACAGGTAATCCGCATAAGCGCATTGACTATGCTGATATTTTGTTTGAATTTCATGATAAGTTCATCCTTTCACAAAAATTTCACAGTATTCTGGTTAACTTTACTGTGTTAATGAAATAAATATGTTACTATAAGATAAAATTGGATTGAATTGGGATTTCAATTCCTTTGTCTTACAATTCATGGAGGGATGTTTATGCTGGAACAACGTTATAGATGGAAAAATAAACATCTACGGGAACATATAGATGTGCTGGATGGAAAGAGGTCACCACACATCCTTTTGAAAAATGCTACATATTTAAACCAGGCTTTACGAAAATGGGTGAAAGCAAATATATGGATTTATGACGATCGCATTATCTATGTCGGTACAAACCTTCCTGAAAATATAGACCGCTGTGAAATGGTTGATTGTTCAGATCAGTACCTAGTCCCGGGATATATTGAGCCGCATTCACACCCTTCTCAATTATATAATCCCCTGTCTTTCTCACGCTATGCATCCCATTTTGGGACAACGACACTTATCAACGATAACCTGCCATTCCTTTTGCAATTAGGAAAAAAGAAAGCGTTTTCTCTTTTGAAGGAGCTACGTAACATCCCTGTTACGATGTATTGGTGGAGCCGTTTTGATGGACAAACGGAGTTGATCGATGAAGATACCGTATTTTCTCATGGAGCGGTTAAATCCTGGCTTGAGCATGATGCCGTTTTACAGGGCGGTGAACTGACGGGGTGGCCTAAGCTTCTTGATGGCGATGACATGATGCTGCATTGGATTCAGGAGGCCAAGCGGATGAGGAAGAAGATAGAGGGTCACTTTCCTGGTGCTTCTGAGAAAACACTTGCCAAGATGACACTATTTGGAGCCGATTGTGACCATGAGGCCATGACAGGTGATGAGGTGATGGAGCGCTTACTTCAAGGCTATTTCGTTTCATTAAGGCATTCATCCATCCGTCCGGATCTCCCAAACATATTGCAGGAAATTCATGAACTGGGTATCGATCAATATGATAAGTTCTTTTATACAACGGATGGTTCACCACCCTCTTTTTATGAAAAGGGATTCATAGATTGCTTGATTAAAATAGCAATCGAACAGGGTGTACCAGTCATTGACGCCTATAATATGGCCACTATCAATATCGCACGCTATTATAATATTGAATATCTCCATGGCAATATTGCTACGGGCAGAGTCGCCAATATCAATTTTCTGTCTGATATCGAGGAGCCCGCCCCGGTTTCTGTCATGGCTAAAGGGAAATGGGTGAAGCGGGATGGGGAAATCATTCCGGATTCACAAGAAATCAACTGGAGCGATTTTGATTTTAAACCGTTGGAAATGGACTGGGACCTTAGCTTGAAGGAAGATTTCGAATTCTCGATGCCGTTCGGAATAGAGCTGGTCAATAACGTGATCACCAAACCATATTCCCTTTCAAACGATGTGGGATATGAAGAGCTTACCTTTCAAGATGATGAGTGTTTCTTCATGCTCATCGATAAGGAAGGGAAATGGCGGATCAATACGATACTGAAGGGGTTTGCCGATAAGTTATGCGGTTTTGCAGCCACCTATACGAATACCGGAGATATCATTTTGATTGGGAAACGTAAGAAGGATATGCACCTGGCCTTCAACCGGCTGAAGGAAATCGGCGGCGGTATTGTTTTGACAGAGCAAGAAGAAGTGATTCATGAGGTGCCATTAACATTAAAAGGGATAATGTCCAATAAGGAAGTTCCTGAATTAATTATAGAAGAAAATGAATTGAAAAGATTGTTGCGTGAACGGGGTTATCGCTTCGCTGATCCCGTATATACCCTATCCTTTTTTTCTACGACCCATTTACCGTATATCAGGGTTACCCAGCGTGGGGTATATGATGTAATGAATAAAAATATACTCTTCCCTACTATAATGCGTTAAAATATAAAAGAACGCAGCAAACGACACGGTTGAGTAATCAGGAGCGTGAAAAGTGTATGAAAAAGTTTCTTTTCATCATGATAGCGATGTTACTTTTAGTAGGCTGTTCAGCGAAGGATAAGACAGAGGAAGACCAGCAAGACGAATCTGTCATGAAAGATACAGATGGTTCTTCAGGTGTTTTTCCGCTAACGGGAAAAAGCACAGATGGAGAGAAGAAGCGTAGGGCCGTAGCGGTGATGATCAATAATCACCCACAGGCGCGTCCCCAATCGGGTCTTTCTGAAGCGGACATCGTTTATGAATTGCTGGCGGAGGGTGACATTACAAGGTTGTTAGCCGTTTTCCAGAGTGAGACCCCAGATCAAATCGGTCCGATTAGAAGTGCGAGAGATTATTATATCGAACTTGCCAAAGGCTTGGACTGTCTCTATGTATGCCACGGTAATAGCCCGGAGGCAAAGACGATGCTTGACAAAGGTTATGTTGATAACTTGAATGGCTTATATTATGATGGTACTCTATTTCAGCGGACTACAGACCGAAAAGCCCCTCATAACTCCTACACCTCTTTTGAAAATATCGAAAAAGGTGCAAAGGAAAAAGGCTATGAGTTGACTGGTGCCCCCGAACCGTTTGCATTCTTGACGGAGGAAGAGGCAAAAGGTCTGCAAGGAGATGCCGCTTTGAACATCGATGTCGTCTATGGAGATGCAACATCCAATGTTCATTATGAGTATGAAAAAGCAGAAGAAAAATACACACGTTATTCGAATGGTGAGCAAACGGTTGAGTATCAATCTAAGAAACCTGTCCTGTTAGATAATATATTCATCATTGAGGCTGCTCATCAGGTGGTTGACGATAAAGGACGCCGAAAGATTGATTTGAAAAGCGGCGGAAAAGGTTACCTACTTCAAAAGGGGAAAATCAATGAAGTAGAATGGGTGAATAAAGATGACCGGATTATACCCGTGATTAATGGGAAAGAAGTAGGGTTGGTGACAGGCAAGACCTGGGTCAACGTAATTCCGAACCAACCAGGTATAGATAAGAACGTGTCATTTGATGCCCAAGAAAATTAAGGGGGAGTATGTATGCAAATTGATAAGTTAAGAGGGAAAGCGACAGATCAATTGTTTAAGTCGATTCTTTCTTTGCGCGATTTAGACGAGTGCTATCGCTTTTTTGATGATTTATGCACCGTCAATGAAATATCATCTTTGGCACAACGTCTTGAAGTGGCCCGCATGCTTGAGGAAGGTAAAACTTATCATAAGATTGAAACGGAAACCGGAGCCAGCACGGCTACGATATCCAGGGTCAAACGTTGCTTGAACTACGGGAACGACGCTTATTCCATGGCCATCAATCGCATTAAAGAAGATGTAGAGGAACCAACTGAAACGTAATGGGACGTTTCTTATAATGGATGAATCGAAAAAAACCGAGGAACTCGTTTTCTTGGTTTTTTATTTTGAGTTTATCCAGGTGGTCGGCAGCTTTTTGAGAGGAGTTGCCACGATAGAGTGGGTTTTCGATTCGTAGGTTTTTTTTGGAAAATTTTTTATCAGCACTTCTCTTTTTTTATGAAAAATCTTAATGCTATAATGGTTTAATGGGAAGTGTGAATGGAGGATTATTATGTACGATTTTCGCGAGTGGAAACATGTTTTCAAACTCGATCCAAATAAAGAAATAAGCGATGAAGCATTGGAAAAGGTTTGTGAATCTGGAACAGATGCCATTATGGTCGGCGGCACGGACGGAGTCACGCTTGAGAATGTGCTTCATTTAATGGCAAGGGTCAGGCGCTATACCGTTCCGTGCGTGATGGAGATTTCGTCAGTGGAAACGGTGACGCCGGGGTTCGATTTATATTTTATCCCAAGTGTGTTGAATAGCACCGATCCTGATTGGATGATGAAATTGCATCAGCAGGCGGTCAAGGAATACGGATATTTAATGAATTGGGACGAGATTTTTGTCGAGGGATATTGTATCCTCAACCCTGATTGCAAGGTGGCTCAATTGACGAATGCCAACACTGAATTGGATATGGATGATGTGGGTGCCTATGCGATGATGGCCGAAAAGATGTTCAATCTCCCTATTTTTTATCTGGAGTATAGCGGTATATATGGAGATGTCCGGATGCTGGAGGCCGCTAAAGAGAGCATGGAGAATAGCGTGCTATTCTATGGAGGCGGCATTAAATCAGTCGAACAGGCTAAAGAAATGGCCAAGTTTGCGGATGTTATCGTAGTTGGAAATGTAATTTATGAAGACTTGAAGGCGGCACTTGCAACGGTTGCCGCTGTTAAATAAAACGTTCATGGAATTAATGAAGTGTAGTATAATAAAAGAACAAATGTTCGTACAGGCGGTGTAATGATGCAATATTTAGCGGAAAAATTACTAACGGGTTTGAATGAACAACAACAAAAAGCAGTAAAAGCAACGGATGGCCCACTATTGATCATGGCTGGTGCAGGTAGTGGAAAGACCCGTGTTTTAACACATAGGATCGCATACTTGATGGTGGAGAAAGAAATCGCTCCTTGGAATATCCTCGCCATTACGTTTACCAACAAAGCGGCCCGAGAAATGAAAGAAAGAATCCGTGCGATTCTAGGTGGAGCATCCGAGGACATTTGGATTTCGACGTTTCACTCCATGTGTGTCCGGATTTTACGAAGAGATATCGACCGGATGGGTTTCAACCGGAACTTCTCCATTTTAGACACGACAGATCAGCAATCAGTCGTTAAGCAAATCCTGAAAGACCGCAATTTGGATCCAAAGAAATATGATTATCGGGCTATCCTTGGAAGTATCAGCTCGGCGAAAAATGAATTGGTCGGTCCGGAAGAATACCAAAAAACCGCATCGGACTTTTTCACAAAAATCACGGCGGATGTCTATACGGAATATCAAAAAAGGTTACGGAAAAACTCAGCACTTGATTTTGATGATTTGATCATGATGACGATCCAATTATTCCAGATTGTTCCGGAAGTTTTGGAATACTATCAACGCAAGTTTCAATATATCCATGTCGATGAGTATCAAGATACCAACCGTGCCCAATATATGCTTGTTAAACTACTTGCCTCACGTTTTCGTAATCTATGCGTTGTAGGGGATTCGGATCAGTCGATCTATCGGTGGCGCGGTGCGGATATAGCCAATATCCTTTCTTTTGAAAAGGATTACCCGAATGCGACGATGATTTTCCTTGAACAGAATTACCGTT
The DNA here is from genome assembly GCF_050277925.1 of Peribacillus sp. NPDC097264. NCBI lineage: Bacteria > Bacillati > Bacillota > Bacilli > Caryophanales > Bacillaceae > Peribacillus > Peribacillus sp. NPDC097264. The sequence goes on along the minus strand of NZ_JBNNSR010000013.1, from coordinate 65,373 downwards.
CAACGAAAAAGATCCTTGAAGCGGCCAATAAGGTCATTGATAATAACCAAAACCGTAAGCCGAAGAATCTATGGACAGAGAACGTAGCGGGTAATAAGTTATCTTATTTCAGGGCAGACAATGAGCAAGGTGAAGCACAATTCGTAGCAGGGAAAATAAATGAATTAACGCTAAAAGGCGAAAGAAAGTATTCTGATATAGCTATCCTGTATCGGACAAACGCACAGTCCCGGGTAATGGAGGAAGTGCTGCTTAAGTCAAACATCAACTATGCCATTGTCGGCGGTACCAAGTTCTATGATCGTAAAGAGATCAAGGACCTGCTTGCTTATCTGCGGCTCATCGCCAATCCTGACGATGATATTAGCCTGCGCCGTGTAATCAATGTTCCAAAACGCGGCATTGGCGCAACATCGATGGATAAGGTGGCGGATTACGCCAATCAATATGATATTTCCATTTATAAAGCGCTCGAGTCGATAGAAATGATCGGGATTAGCGGGAAGGCGACGAAGGCAGCCCGTGAATTCCATACATTGATTACGAATTATACGAATCAGCAGGAATTTTTGTCCGTTACGGAATTGGTAGAAGAAGTCATCGAAAAAACGGGATACCGTGAAATGTTAAGGGCTGAAAAAACGATTGAATCACAAAGCCGCCTAGAAAATATTGATGAGTTTCTATCCGTGACGAAAGCATTTGAAAGTAATAGTGAAGATAAATCATTAGTGGGCTTTTTAACGGATTTGGCGTTGGTGGCCGATATCGATAAACTAGATGAAAACCCTGAAGACGCTAACGATGCGGTAACGCTGATGACGCTCCATTCTGCGAAGGGCCTCGAATATCCGGTCGTCTTTTTACTTGGGCTTGAGGAAGGGGTATTCCCACATAGCCGCTCCCTCATGGATGAGGAAGAGATGGAAGAAGAACGCCGTCTTGCCTACGTGGGCATTACAAGGGCTGAAAACGAATTGTTTTTAAGCAATGCCCAAATGCGGACACTTTACGGACGCACGAACATGAATCCAGTGTCCCGTTTCATTTCGGAAATCCCGGCAGAACTTCTGGAAGATTTAAAACCGAAACCCGCTCCCAAGTCTAAGCAAACTTCATTCAGTTCTTCGGCGAGGACAGGTTCTACTGCACCTACCCATGCTAGAAAAACACCTAGCTTCGGACGTGCTGTTTCTTCCCCATCTGCAACAGGCGGTGAAGAAATAGGCTGGGCTGTCGGTGATAAGGCTTCCCATAAAAAATGGGGTGTCGGAACGGTAGTCAGTGTAAAAGGGGAAGGCGAAGGAAAAGAATTGGATATCGCATTTCCTAGTCCGACCGGAATCAAGCGTTTGTTGGCGAAGTTTGCACCAATCGAAAAAGTTTAAGCTATGAATATACGCCTACTGGCAAAGGATAAAGTTACCTGCATGTACGTCGCCTTCTCATTTAGAAGGCGACCGGGTTTCTTTAGAAAGGATTGAATGTATGGATATACAAGCTGCAAAGAAAAGTGTCCTTGAATTACAAACACTATTAAATCAATACAGTTATGAATACTATGTGCTGGATCAACCTTCTGTGCCGGATGCCGAATATGACCGACTTTTACGCGATCTCATCGAGCTTGAGGAAAAATTCCCCGAGTTGAAGACTCCTGATTCTCCAACGCAGCGTGTGGGCGGGGCCATCCTGGATATGTTTGAAAAAGTGGAGCACACAACACCCATGCTTAGCCTGGGCAATGCCTTCAATGAAGATGATCTACGTGATTTTGATAGAAAGGTCCGTCAGGCCGTTGGGGAGAATTATTCCTATGTATGTGAGTTGAAAATCGATGGATTGGCCGTCACTCTTCAATATGAAAATGGTTACTTCATAAAAGGGGCGACCCGGGGGGATGGAACCATTGGTGAAGATATCACCGAGAACCTGAAAACAATCAAATCCATTCCATTGAAGATCAGGAAACCAATCGGAATCGAAGTCCGTGGAGAGGCATTCATGCCGAAGAGATCCTTTGAAGGGTTGAATGCGGCGAAAGAAGAACGTGGGGAAGAACCGTTTGCGAATCCTCGTAATGCAGCAGCTGGTTCTTTAAGGCAGCTTGATCCCAAGCTTGCGGCAAAGCGGAATCTGGACATTTTTCTTTACGCCATTTCCGATTTAGGAGAAACTGGGGTTGGTTCCCATGGTGAAGCGCTCGATTTACTGGACGAACTAGGATTTAAGACGAATAAAGAACGAAAGACCTGTTCGAATATAGATGAGGTACTCGCCTATATCGAAAATTGGACAGAACAGCGTCCAAACTTGGCGTATGATATCGATGGGATTGTCGTAAAAGTCGATTCACTTGAACAACAGGATGAATTGGGATTCACGGCCAAAAGCCCAAGATGGGCAATCGCCTACAAGTTCCCGGCAGAAGAAGTGGTCACGACGCTAAGGTCCATTGAACTGAATGTTGGTCGTACGGGTGTTTTGACGCCAACGGCTGTATTGGATCCTGTCAGAGTCGCGGGCTCTACCGTTCAACGGGCTTCACTACATAATGAAGATTTAATCCGGGAGAAAGATATTCGGATTGGAGACCAAGTGGTCGTAAAAAAGGCAGGCGATATTATACCAGAGGTCGTCAATGTACTAGTGGAACGCCGTACAGGTGAAGAAGTAGAATTCCAGATGCCGACTGAATGCCCTGAATGTGAAAGTGAGCTTGTGAGACTTGAAGGGGAAGTGGCCCTGCGTTGCATCAACCCTAAATGTCCCGCTCAGATTCGTGAAGGGTTAATTCACTTTGTATCACGTACTGCCATGAATATCGAAAGTATGGGTGAAAAGGTCATCAGCCAGCTTTTCAAGGAAGAACTGATACACGATGTAGCCGATATATATAAACTTACGTATGATCAAGTCATTGAATTGGAACGGATGGGGGAAAAATCCGTCAATAAGTTGCTTCAAGCGATAGAGGCATCTAAAAGCAATTCACTTGAAAAGTTGTTATTCGGTCTTGGTATCCGACATGTCGGTTCGAAAGCCGCGAAGACGCTAGCACGGGAGTTCGGCACCATGGATGCCCTGAGCAAGGCAAGCCGCGAACAATTAACGGGAATCAACGAAATCGGTGAAAAAATGGCCGATTCAATCGTTGCGTATTTTGAGCAAGAAGAAGTTCATGCGTTGCTAGAGGAGTTGAAATCAGCGGGTGTGAATCTGGCCTATAAAGGGGCTAGAGCCATTCCAGTGGAAGAAATCGATTCTATATTTGCAGGGAAAACGGTTGTTTTGACCGGGAAACTACATCAGCTTACACGCAATGAAGCAAAAGAGAAATTAGAAGCACTAGGTGCCAACGTCGCTGGAAGTGTCAGCAAGAAGACTGATTTGGTTGTGGCAGGCGAAGATGCTGGATCAAAGCTTGAAAAGGCAGAGAGCTTAGGTGTCCTAGTGTGGGATGAAGAGAGACTAATCGAGGAATTTACTAAATAAGAGGTGTAGGCTATGAGGAAACACTCCATTTTGGGAATGCTTCTTATCCTATTGCTTGCTGGTTGTGCACCAAGTTTCGATGATGAGCAAGAGGTAGTGAAAGATTCCAAGGACAAAGAGGAGACAGCAATCATTCCGAAATACAAAATTTCGGATGAATATTATCAAACGATTCTTCCATTTGAGCCATCCAAGGCCCGCGGTTTGGTTGTATCGAATTTAAACACTCGATACGATATAGAAGAATTTGAAAACGGACTTATGCGATTGGCGCAAAATCAGTTTAATCCAGACGATTATTTGTTCCAAGAAGGACAAATGCTTGACAGTTCGACGATTTCATCTTGGCTGAACAGAAAATACACAAAAAGCCAGTTGAAAGAAAAAGACTTGAAAGCCAGTGAGAATCTAGGCTTGAACCCTGTAGATACAGGTAAGGGTGACATTGATAAACGGAATGAAGAAAACCCAATCTATCTAGCTCATATTCTGGAACATAATTACTTGACGAAAACGGAAGATAATAAAGTCAGCCTTGGCGGTGTCGTCATCGGCCTTGCCTTGAATTCGGTTCATTATTATCAAAAAGAAGCATATGGTGCCACGTATGAAACCAAAATAGATAGTAAGGAACTGAAAAGAGAAGGAGAACAAATCGCGGAAGAAGTCCTGAAACGATTACGTAAAACGGAAAAATTAAAGAATGTGCCGATTACGATTGCCCTTTTCGAACAGAACGAGAAATCTTCCGTCGTCCCTGGGAATTTCATATCCTATACGAATATCGAAAAGAGCTCTAATGAAATCAAGAAATGGAACAGTGTAGATGAAAAATACTACCTATTCCCTTCGACAAAAGCAGAAAAAAAATATAGGGACGACATCAACACCTTCACCAATTTCAAAGAGGATGTCGAAGAGTATTTCCCTAACTTCAATGGCGTAATAGGCCGGGCCTTTTATATGGACAACCAATTACAGAAGTTGAACATCGACATACCCATTCAATTCTATGGGAATTCCGAAGCTATCGGCTTCACTCAATATGTAGCGGGTCTCGTGATGGAACGTTTTCCAAAGTATATTTCCGTGCAAGTATCAATCACTTCGGTCAACGGACCAGAAGCACTCATCGTCCGTCAGGCAAATCAAGATGAACCGACTGTGCATATATACGAATAAAGGAAAAGGAGGAGATGGAGCCTGATATGGCTCCATCTTCTTTCATGATTAGTAAGGGGTTTTGGAGAGTTACGAGGTATCTTAGGATTCCGCCAGGAAATTTCCGACAGCATTCTCATATTTCCCGGAAAATACTTCTTTTTCCTTTGAAAATTTTGAAATTCGACATTGCAACTCTTGTTGCTTTACTGTGTAATAGTTTGATATGATTTAAACGATGATTTTCTGGAGAAAAGCGACTAGATTCAGTGGCTTTGGATATTTTGGAGGTGAAGAGAATGTCACGTATAACTATGGACCAAGTTAAGCACGTTGCCCATTTGGCACGTTTGGCAATTACGGAAGAAGAAGCAGAAAAATTCCAACATCAGCTTGATCAAATGATTTCATTTGCTGAACAGTTGAATGAACTTGATACAGACCAGGTAAAACCGACTTCTCACGTTTTGGATATGAAAAATGTAATGCGTGAAGATGTAGCGAAACCAGGACTACCGGTGGAAGAAGTAGTCAAGAATGCACCAGATAGCAAAGATGGTTATATCCGCGTACCATCTATAATGGAATAAGGAGGGACAATGATGTCGTTGTTCGAACAAAAGGTTTCCGAGCTTCATGAACGTTTACATAATAAAGAAATCAGTGTTACTGATCTTGTTAACGAATCGTATGAACGGATCGGACAGGTAGAAGACAAGGTACAGGCATTTTTAACATTAGATGAAGAAAACGCCCGCAACCAAGCAAAAAAAATGGATGACCAATTAGCTAAAGGCGAGAGTCAAGGCGTCTTGTTCGGTATGCCGATTGGTGTAAAAGATAATATTGTCACAAAAGATTTACGGACTACATGTGCAAGTAAAATATTGGAGAACTTCAATCCAATATATGATGCCACTGCCGTTCAAAAATTACAAAGTGCTGAAACAGTGACGATTGGTAAGTTGAACATGGATGAATTCGCGATGGGATCTTCAAATGAGAACTCAGCCTATAAGGCGACACGCAATCCATGGAATACGGATTATGTACCAGGTGGGTCTTCAGGCGGTTCAGCTGCCTCTGTCGCTGCTGGTGAAGTCCTGTTCTCATTAGGTTCGGATACAGGTGGTTCGATTCGCCAACCGGCTGCTTATTGCGGAGTCGTTGGCTTAAAACCTACATATGGACGGGTATCCCGTTTTGGACTTGTGGCATTTGCTTCTTCATTAGACCAAATTGGTCCGATTACGAGAACGGTTGAAGATAATGCATATTTGCTTGAAGCGATTTCTGGTGTCGATCCAATGGATTCCACATCGGCTAACGTGGATGTGCCAAGTTTTGTGAACTCATTAACAGGCGATGTTAAAGGATTGAAAATTGCTGTGCCAAAGGAATACCTTGGTGAAGGCGTTGGGGAAGAGGCACGTAATTCCGTGCTTGAAGCTCTAAAAGTATTAGAAGGACTTGGAGCAGAATGGGAAGAGGTATCATTGCCGCATTCCAAATACGCTCTAGCGGCCTACTACCTGCTTTCTTCATCTGAAGCGTCTGCCAACCTTTCTCGCTTTGACGGAGTTCGTTACGGTCATCGTACGGATAACGCCGAAACACTAATCGAGATGTACAAGCAAACACGTGCGGAAGGATTCGGTGAAGAAGTAAAACGCCGTATCATGCTCGGAACGTTCTCCTTAAGCTCTGGCTATTATGATGCTTATTATAAAAAAGCTCAAAAAGTCCGTACATTAATCAAAAAAGACTTTGAAGATGTATTCGAAAAATATGATGTCATCGTGGGACCAACGACGCCTACACCAGCATTCAAAGTCGGTGAGAATATCAACGATCCATTAACGATGTATGCGAATGATATTTTGACGATTCCAGTCAATCTTGCGGGTGTACCAGGCATTTCGGTACCATGCGGATTCGCGGCTAATGGTCTTCCACTTGGTCTACAAATGATCGGGAAGCATTTTGATGAAAGCACGATTTATCGCGCAGCTCACGCTTTTGAGCAAGCAACAGATTTTCATAAACAATTTCCTAAGCTGTAAGGGGTGAAATAAATGGACTTTGAAACGGTAATTGGTCTAGAAGTACACGTAGAATTAAAGACAGATTCAAAAATCTTCTCAAGCAGCCCGAATCATTTCGGTGCCTCTCCAAATAGCAATACGACTGTCATTGATCTTGGTTATCCTGGGGTGCTGCCAGTCGTCAATAAAAAGGCTGTTGATTTTGCAATGAAGGCAGCCATTGCGCTGAATTGTGAAGTAGCAGAGATTACGAAATTCGACCGTAAAAATTATTTTTATCCAGATAATCCGAAAGCCTATCAAATTTCACAATTTGATCAACCAATCGGGGAACATGGATGGATTGAAATCGAAGTCGGCGGAAAGAAAAAGAAAATCGGCATTACCCGTATCCATATGGAAGAAGATGCAGGGAAACTTACACATAAAGGCAATCATTCTCTATGTGACTATAACCGCCAAGGTACGCCACTTGTTGAAATCGTATCCGAGCCGGATATCACGTCTCCAGAAGAGGCCTATGCCTATCTTGAAAAGTTGAAATCCATCATTCAATACACGGGTGTCAGTGATTGTAAAATGGAAGAAGGCTCACTTCGTTGTGACGCCAACATCTCCTTGAAACCGGTTGGTCAAAAGGAATTCGGTACGAAAACGGAACTGAAGAACTTGAACTCGTTCAACTTCGTTCGTAAAGGACTTGAGCATGAAGAAATCCGCCAAGCCGAAATATTGAATGAAGGTGGCGTCATTGAACAAGAAACACGCCGTTTCGATGAGGCTACTGGCAGAACGGTTCTGATGCGTGTCAAAGAGGGTTCTGATGATTATCGTTACTTCCCGGAACCGGACTTATTGACGATCCATATCGATGAGGAATGGAAAGCACGTATTGCTGCGGAAATTCCTGAACTGCCGGATGCACGGAAAAAGCGGTATGCTGAAGAGTTTGGCTTACCGGAGTATGATGCGGCTGTTCTTACCGTAACAAAAGAAATGGCCGATTTCTTTGAAGCATCGGTTGCGGCAGGTGCGGATGCAAAACTGGCGTCAAACTGGATCATGGGTGAAGTTTCTGCATTCTTGAATGCTGAAGGAAAAGAACTTCACGATGTGGCATTGACTGCCGAGTCATTGGCAGGCATGATCAAACTTATCAAAGATGGCACAATTTCTTCTAAAATCGCGAAAAAGGTATTCAAGGAATTGATTGAAAACGGCGGTGACGCTGAAGCTATCGTTAAGGAAAAAGGACTTGTCCAGATTTCTGACGAAGGTGCGTTAAAGACGGCTGTTGAGGAAGCCTTGAATAATAACCCTCAATCGATTGAAGACTTTAAAGCGGGTAAACAAAAAGCTATTGGATTCCTTGTCGGACAAATCATGAAAGCGACAAAAGGACAAGCCAATCCACAACTTGTAAATAAAATCTTGATTGAAGAAATCAATAAACGCTAATCGATGGCCGTATCACTTCCGGGTGGTACGGTTTTCTCATGGAGAATAGTACATGCAGTAAAAAATTTATTTAGGAGTTATCTGTAGGGATAACTCCTTTTTGTCTCGTCTATAACATGAAAGCTTAAATGAAAGGGGGGAGAGAAGTGACAGATGCGTTAGTGGAGAAGGTAAGAAGTGGGAATGATCATGCTTTCCGCATTTTGATTGAAACGTATAAAGAATCGGTTTTCAGGACGGTTTATTCCGTCCTGCACAATCAAAAGGATGCTGAAGATGCCACACAGGAAGTCTTCATCAAAATCTACACTTCTCTTCCCCAATATCAAAATCAAGGGTTCAAAACGTGGATGACGCGAATAGCCGTCAATCATGCGATAGACTTGAAGAGGAAACGAGACCGGAAAAAGGAAGTATCGCATGAGGAACAGCCATCAGAGGGGCATCTAGGTTTATCCGAAGATGTTGAGGCACTATTCTTCCAGAATGAAAGAAGAAAACTGGTGCTACAAAAACTTGATGACCTTCCAGCTGGATACCGTGAAGTGGTGCACGACTTTTACATAAAGGAAAAAACCTATCAACAAATTGCCGATGAACAGCAAATCCAAGTGAAATCGGTTGAAGTAAAGCTGTACCGGGCAAGAAATTGGATGAAAAAACATTGGAAAGAGGAGGATTTTTCATGAAACATGTTTCTGTAACAGAGTGGACTGCGTATATCGCAGATGAAATCCCGGATGCTCTAAAAGTAGAATATGAAAATCATCTGTACTCCTGTGACGATTGTTTAACGCATTATATGGAAGCGCTAGAAAGAGAGGAAAGTGTTCGGCCTAACGAGGAACTGGATATCGCGGATAGCGTGATGAACACGATTGCAGCACTCAAAACCGTGCCATCCGCAGAGGATGAAACAAAGAACACCCGTTCAATGAGGACCATTACAAAACACTATTTGATTGCGGCAGGCTTTACTGTGTTACTGATGGCGAGTGGAGCCTTTCACTCTTTGACTAAATACGTCGATAACGTGGAGTCTGGGGCTATAAAAGAAACGCCGCCGGTAACAGACGGACTGATTGATAAAACATTTAACTGGATGGATGATATCGAAAAGAAAAATAAGGAGGGGTTTAAAAATGAATAAAAGTCCGGTGTTAGCCTTTATATTGTCGTTTTTTCCCGGGGCCGGCCATTTCTACTTGGGCAGGATCTTCAAAGGGCTATTTTATTTTTTGGCTACGGTAGGATTAGGGGCTATAGGGATCCTACTAGCCGTAGTTAGTCAAGATGATGGTTTCCTTGCTATTTCGATTTTGGGAGTCTTCGTGTACCTCATCAGCATTTTTGATTTGGTGGTTACTTCTTTAAGAGGGGCAAACAATAAATCAGGCTCGGAAGGCAGTAGCATGGTTCAGCCTGAGGCCGAAAGGTTCTATGTGATCGTCTTGTCATTCGTACCGGGCCTGGGCCATTTTCAGCTCGGTCTCATGAATCGCGGGCTCACGTTTTTGATTGGGTTCCTGGGGCTCGGCGTTATGGTGATTTTCATAACGGCAATGACCCATATAGATGGCTTGTTAATATTCATGGCCCTTTTACCGGTGATTTGGGTGTACAGCTTTTTTGATGGCATCCAACAGCTGAACAAAAAGCAAAAAGGGGAAGAGCTGGTTGACCGGTCGGTTTTAGAAGATTTGGAAGAGAGAAGGGAATCCGGCAAGAAGAGTAAATCGGTTGCCACATTATTCTCCGTGTTCCCAGGTGCAGGCCACTTATATTTAGGCTTACAAAAACGCGGAATCCAATTAATGGCAGGTTTCTTATTCGCCATCTATATCCTGGATTTACTTCGATTGGGGTTTTTCTTCTTTCTCATTCCAATCATCTGGTTTTATAGCTTTTTTGATGGCTTGCAAAAAGCATCCAAAATGGATGAAGGACCACTGGTGGACACGCCAATCATTACAGGCATTGCCCATCAACAAAAGTGGTTCGGCTATGGTTTGGTGGCTATAGGCGTTTATTTCTTCGCGAGCAATATCATAGTACCCGCAGCAGTCCCATATTTACAGCAATGGCTAGGTGATAACTTTGAGTATTGGTTTAGGGATTATTTTCAAAAAGGGATTGTATGTGTCCTATTAATAGGCGGCGGAATCAAATTGCTGTCTGGAAGTAAGAAAGAGAAAGTTAGGGGGGAAACAAAATGAGAACATGGAGAGTTGGGACGGTGTCAATGGGAGTGGCCCTAATTGGGTTAGGCGTACTTTTGTTGCTCTCCCAGATTTCAGATATGAGTTTGACGATGATCCTTTTATCCTGGTGGCCGCTTCTTTTCATCATTTTAGGAGGCGAGATCCTCTTTTATATCTATTTTTCAAGGAAAGAGAGTTCTTTCGTGAAATATGATTTTATTAGTATCATTTTTGTGGGACTGCTTGGAATGATGGGCATTGCTTTACTTTTGCTAACATCAAGCGGCGTGATGGAACAGGTGACGGCAGCGGTGAAAAGCGAGGAAAAAACCGTCGATTTGCCTGGCTTCAATGAAAAAGCCGGGAAAGAAATTCAGCGGGTCGTATTGGATCCGGGATACTACCCTCTAACGGTTGAAGGAGGGAGCAATGAGAATGTTTCCATTTTTGGCACGTACGATGAACGTGTAATGGAAGATAGTGAGTCACTATTAAAAGAGGCTGAAGACTATCTAATGGTGGAAAGGAAAGGCGATACACTTTATATCAGTTTGAAAGATCTCCCCGTTCAAAATGGACTGCTGGGTGGAGATAGGATGAACCTTGAAGCAACGCTCATCATACCTGCCGACCTGGCTTTGGAAGTCGAGGGAAAAGACACAGACCTCACTTTAAAGCCGAGAGAACTAGTTAACGATTGGAATGTAGATGATGCAGGTTCTCTTACTGTCTATCTACAGGAAAAAAGCGATATAACGATACAGGCATTTGGAGTCGAAGAGCTGGAAGGGCCAAAAGATAGCTGGAAATCTGTCAGCGTGAAGACGGAAGATGATGAAGATAGCGACGTAAAGAATGGTACGTTGAAATTTGGCAAAGGACGTCATACCTTGACGATTTCAGATTCTTATAACGTGAACGTTCGGTATCATTAATTAAGACTAGATACTAGAATAAATTCATAAAAAGCTATATAATTTCTCTGATAAGATAGCAGATATGAATAAATAAGGATGGGCCAGCTTACGGTCCTTTTTTTTGAGGGAAATTGCTTTTCGTGAAGTGAAGGATTATTATGTAACTTATGGAATCAATACGTATAAGGATGATGGGAAATGAAAAGAGCGAGGTTAATTTATAACCCGACATCAGGACGGGAAGCCATCAAGAAAAGTTTACCAGCAGTGCTCGCCAAGCTAGAGGCAGCTGGATACGAGGCTTCGACACATGCAACTACCGGTGCTGGTGATGCAACGAACGCTGCCAAAATTGCCATCGAACGCGGATATGATATCGTTATCGCAGCGGGCGGAGATGGTACAATCTATGAGGTGGTAAACGGGCTTGCCGATGCAGAAAAACGCCCGAAATTAGGAATCATTCCGACGGGAACGACGAATGATTTTGCACGGGCATTGCATTTACCGAAATCCATTGAGGGTGCAGCCGATATCATTGCCAATGGGCATACGATGCCGATCGATATTGGAAAGATGAATGAGAAGTACTTCATCAATATTGCAGGCGGAGGACGATTGACCGAATTAACTTACGATGTACCAATCAAGCTCAAAACAATGCTGGGACAGCTGGCCTACTATATTAAAGGAATCGAGATGTTGCCTTCCATCAAACCGACGGAAGTCTCGATAGAATATGATGGAAAGCTTTTTGAAGGCGAAATCATGTTGTTTTTAGTAGCTAACACGAACTCTGTCGGCGGTTTTGAAAAATTGGCACCAGATGCATCGCTCAATGATGGGATGTTCACGCTGCTAATATTGAAAAAGGCAAATCTTGCAGATATCGTACGCATTGTTACGTTGGCCATGCGCGGAGAACATATCCATGATAGAAATGTCATCTATGTAAAAGCCAATAGAATCAAAATTACATCAAAAAAAGAAATGATGCTCAACCTAGATGGGGAATTCGGTGGTATGGCACCAGCTGAATTCGTTAACCAGTATCGTCATTTCGATGTTTTCATTCCACAAGGCATTTTGGCGGATGACCCGGAAAATAAATAATCAATAAAGGTCACTTCACATTGAGTGGCCTTTTCATTTTATTCTAGTAAGGAGATTGAGGAACGTGACTATCAGAAGAGCAACTAAAGAAGACGCAGAAAAGGCAGCAATATTAATACGTTTTGCCATCAAGGAAATAGCCGAAACACTTACCGGTGAAACGAAGGAAGAAAAAATACTTGCTGTTCTTGGGGATTTTTTCAGAAGCAGGGGAAACAGAATGAGTTATGAAAATACGTTGGTGTATGAACAGGATGGGCAAGTGGCTGGATTGATCATCGCCTATCATGGAAAAGATGCCGTGGCCTTGGATGAACCGATAGCGGAACGATTAAGAAGGAAAAAGAATGACCCAAGCATTAACATCGACAAAGAAGCGGAGATGGAAGACTTCTATTTGGATACAATAAGTGTGGATCCCGATTTTCGCGGCAAAGGTATTGGGACATCTTTAATTCATCAAATGGAAGCGTTCGGAGTAGAGAAGGGATATCCAAGTATTTCATTAATTGTTGAAGATGTTAATCCCGATGCAGGGCGTCTTTATAAACGATTAGGATACAAAAAGACGAAGATGATTAGAGTGAGTGACGGGGAATTTGCCTATATGGTCAAGGAACTAGAAAAAACCCCAGTATAAACTGGGGATCAGGCTTGCAGATGTAAGGATTGACCCTTCTATGTTTGCTGTCCATTCATGGCAGCCCAGTCGGCATATGCGCCGGAACCATTGCAGCCGGGACAGTCGTGGATATCTGAAAAATGATACTCCGTCGGTACAAAAGAGCTGTATCCCCGACCGTAACAATCTGGACAAAGGCCTTTTTCTTCCATGCTTGCTCGATGTTTTTCTAGCCTGTTTGAGTTCCAGTCTGATATGGAGCTGAATAAACCCATTTCTTCACCTCATTCACTTTTCCTTACTTTTCTCGATCCTGCGCCGTTTTATGCACAAAACGATGAATTAATCAGGAATTCTTTTTCTATATTTTTATGAGGAATAGCGTGAATTGGTGAGTCATTTTGTGGCAAGGCTATGTTTGTGGTAAAATACAGGTTAGCTTAAAAAAGAAAAGAGAAGATGATATGAAAACAACAACACCTGTTAATAAGAATGATATTATAGAGGTTTTATTCGAAGATTTAACGCACGAAGGTGCTGGAGTAGCTAAAGTTGATGGCTATCCGATCTTCGTTCAGAACGCGCTACCTGGTGAAAAAGCAAAAATTAAAGTCTTGAAGGCCAATAAAGGATATGGATTCGGACGTTTGATGGAAATTATCGAAAATAGTCCATATCGCGTGGAGATCCCTACTGAAGACTATAACAAGTATGGTGGCTGTCAACTGCAACATATGAGTTATGAAGGTCAATTGGAGTTTAAGGAAAAACAAGTGCGTGACGTGATGACCCGCATTGGAAAACTTGAGGATGCGACGGTTTATCCGGTTATTGGGATGGAAGATCCTACCCATTACCGTAATAAAGCGCAAGTGCCTGTCGGGGAGAAAGATGGCAAGCTGATTGCAGGGTTCTTTAAACCACGTACACATGAAATTGTGGAAACAAAAGAAAGCATCATTCAAAATGAAGTGATTAGCGAAGCGGTTCAGGTTGTGAAGGAAGTCTTTAGTCATCTGGGAATTCCCGCTTACAATGAGCAAACACATAAAGGTGTTTTGCGTCACATCATGGCTCGTTATGCTAAACAAACGGGTGAGCTAATGATCGTGCTTGTTACACGGACCAGGAGTATCCCATTCATCGAAACCATCGTGAAGGAAATCACTGACCGACTTCCACAGGTGAAATCAATCGTTCAAAACGTGAATACGAAGAAGACGAATGTCATTTTGGGAGAAAAAATGTTCGTGCTTTGGGGTAACGAAGTAATCTATGACATGATTGGCGACGTGAAATTTGCGATTTCGGCTAAATCCTTCTACCAAATCAACCCGGACCAAACGAAAGTCCTTTATGACAAGGCGCTGGAGTATGCTGGATTAACGGGAGAAGAAACCGTGATTGATGCCTATTGTGGCATTGGTACCATTTCCTTATTCTTGGCACAAAAAGCGAAAAAGGTCATTGGTGTGGAAGTGGTGGAAGAAGCCATAGAAGACGCACGCCGCAATGCAGAACTGAATGAGATTACGAATGCCGAATTCGTTGTTGGTGATGCAGGAAGCGTGATTGCTGAATACTATCAAAAAGGTAATACAGCTGACGTCATCGTCATGGACCCACCGCGCAAGGGCTGTGAAGAAACGCTTCTAAATACCATTATTGAGATGAAACCGAAGAAAGTCGTTTATGTATCTTGCAACCCAGGAACATTAGCCCGGGATCTTCATATTTTGGAAGAAGGCGGATATAAGGCTGTTCATGTCCAACCTGTTGATATGTTCCCGATGACTACGCATGTTGAAAATGTTGTGTTATTAGAGTTAAAGTGAATGTGAATAATTGTCTTTAATAGAAAATGAATGCCGAAGCAGGATCCAATAAGGGTCCTGCTTTTTGATTTTTTTTCATTTACCCATTCTTGTCCTTAAGATTTGGACATATATTAAGGAATATCGAATAGGGAGCAAGGTGGTTTTATCAATTTTCAAAAAGTAGTGGCAGTGATTGTTGGTAGCTTTTTGATTAGTGTTGGGATAAATGGATTCTTGGTCCCTTATCACTTGATAGATGGTGGGATTATCGGGATCGCTCTCGTTCTACATTACTTCTTTGACTTTCAGACAGGGCTTTCGATGTTGGTTCTTAGCATCCCTTTATTTACATATGCCTGGTGTTATGAGCGTTCCCTTTTCTATAGCAGCATCCATGGGTTACTATTGACTTCTCTTTTCATGGATTGGTTAAGCCCATTAAAAAGGGAATTTGCGGTTTCTATTTTCACCAGTTCATTGGTTGGTGGGGTAATTATCGGGGTGGGGATAGGGCTTATGCTCAGATATGAAACAAGCAGTGGAGGAACGGATTTGTTGGCAAAATTCATCTCCAAATCCTCCTCCATGGATATTGCTTTAATCATTATCATCATTGATACCGCAATCATATCAGCAGGTTTATTCATCTTAGGAATAGAAATTTTTCTGTTTTCATGTCTGACTATTATCATTATTGGTGTGATTACTTCCATAATGGAAGTGCGAATAAAAAATTAATAATTATTATTTCAATAGAAAGGCTACCTCATCGATGGCTTGTTGCAGTTTTTCGCTATTTTTGCTATACATTGCTCTGGCATCCTTTGAATCGGTAGAGAGGGAAAATACCTCTAAATCTGCTTGGCACTTTTTTAAAGTCGCAAGCAATAATGGCTTTTCTTGAGGAGAAGGGACTTTAATTTTATCGTCGTATAAATCAACCGTTAACTCTCCATTTGATTTTGCTTGCCCCAGAAAGACATTTTCAAGGAGTACATCTAGTTTCTCCAATTCCGTACTCAACCAATTACGATTCAGCCCAATGGCGGAGAGTGGTTCATCCAGGATTTCCCCATCCATGATGATCGTTTGAGGCTCCTTGATTAAATCAACCTTCATATTTATATCCTTTGGTGTGAGTGGTTGGTTTTCTTTCTTTAATAATACGGAAAAAACACCATTTGCCTCTAATAAGGCAAACTCCACCGTGGATATATCAAAAACGTCCTTACTTCTGAGTAGCCATAATAATTCATCGGTCGTATACTTTTCCTTTTTTAAATTGTCCTCCAAGATCTTGCCATCTTTAATAAACACGGTGGCTTTCCCTTCCACCAAATCACGGAAAATTTTACTTTTCAATGAAATCAAGCCAGCTATGAAAGGAGCAAATGCGAAAACGAGGATGCTGAGGACTCCATGAAAAATATTTCCTTCTACCTTTGTGGCTAACTCCGCCCCCACGTTTCCAATCGTAATCCCCGTGACATATTCGAAAAATGAAAGTTGGGAGATTTGTTTTTTCCCTAACCATTTCGTAATTAAAAAAAGAACGATCAAAAAAAATAGCGATCGTAACACCACCTGTAACCAATCAGGCATTATTTAGCACCTCCATACCCCGGTCTTATTGTAATCCTTCGCTCTCTAACTTTCCGACCCTCTTTTGAATATCTTTCCTCACTTCATTCACTTTCATCATCGTTTCGTGTAAGATTCGCTTCGATTCGTCATCCTGAGTTCGGAGTGCCAGGCTAGAGAGTCCAGCTTCCACTCCCTTAAGGTTGGCGGCACATAGTTTGACATCAGTTAAAATAGTCATCAAGAAGTCTCCTTATTCTTTTGTTGATACTTGACCTTCTAGATTATCTTGCTGAAATTCGAACAATATATCCAAGATAATATTATTCTGTCCTATTTGGTGAGCGGGCATGTTGTTCATTTTTTTCTCCTGCCATAAGTGGATAAAAGATGGAAGGGTATGACGCAAATTATTACAAAGAAGTCTAATGTAATTATTTACCAACTAAAACTAACCGTATTTTCACCGATACAATCATTATCACGTACTCGCGTAATAGAAAAATGCAACTTAAGTAGGAGATGGAAAGATGAAGATGACTGTAAAGAAAAAATTACTATGGAGCTTTTGCGGAGTATTGTCTCTTTTAGCTATCATAACGGGGATTACATTTTATCAGTTCAACAGTGTAGACGATAGTTATTCAAGTGTTATAGAAGACCGTGTCAAAAAGATTTCTCTTTCGACAAAAATGGTCGACGCGATTCGCACGGAACAAATCGCCCTCCGAGGGTACTTGGTCAATGATACGGATAAATATTTATCAGCGTTCCAACAATCGAAGGATTCCTTCAAACAAGCTTTCGATACATATAGTGGGCTTAGTCTAGATCCCGAGGCAAAGGAAATTTTGGACGAGCTAAATGGCTATGCTACCGAATATGAAACGCTGGCCGGACAGCTAATTGAATTAAAGGATCTAGATGATAAAAAAGGATACATCGACTTAATGAACAATCAAGGAGCTCCCCTTACAATAAAATTAAATGAAGTGAGTGAAGAGGCATTTAATTATCAACAGGCTGCCCTTTTAGAAAAAAGTGATGAATTGTCCGTTCAGGTTAACGGGGTGAAAAGGATTATTCTGATTATAAGCGTCCTAGCCATTATCACGGGGGTGGCGATTGCTTTAATCATAAACCGGAGCATCTCAAAACCTGTGCTGCTCGTTTCAGCTGCAGCGAAACAGATTGCAGCCGGAAATTTGACGATAGAAGATGTGAAAGTGAAGAATAGGGATGAAATCGGTGAATTGGCCAGCTCTTTTAATGAAATGAAAGGTAATTTGCGAAGTTTGATCAATACGGTGAATGTTGCAACGGATCAAGTTGCTGCTTCTTCGGAGGAACTGATGGCAAGCGCGGAACAAACCAATTCTGCGACAACACAGGTGGTAACGGCCATACAAGAAGTGGCCGGTGGGGCTGAAACTCAAAATAACTATGTAGAAGAGAGTTCAAAGGGTGTCCAAGTCATGGCCATCGGTACCAAGAAAGTTGCCTTAACGACTTCCGCTGTTACTGAATCGGCAATGGAGGCCGCAAAACAAGCCAATATCGGTAGCGAGTATCTTAACAAAGTGATTGAACAAATGAAATCCATTTCAACGTCCACAAACGAATCAAATGAAGTGGTGAAAAAACTGAATGATCAATCCAATGAAATTGGCAAGATCATCGAAGTGATCACGGGCATAGCCGACCAGACGAATCTCTTAGCCTTGAACGCGGCTATCGAATCGGCAAGAGCCGGTGAACATGGGAAAGGTTTTGCAGTCGTGGCTGATGAAGTCAAGAAATTGGCTGAACAATCTCGCCAGTCAGCTAAGCAGATTGCTGACCTCATTCAGAATATTCAAGATGATACGGTACTTGTGGTCAATACGATGAACTATGGTACCCAGGAAGTGACAGAGGGAATGAAACTTGTCGAGGAGACTGGGAAAACATTCGATTCCATCCTAGAGTCGATAGAAATGGTAAGTTCCGAAATACAAGAGGCATCCGCTGTATCGGAGGAAATGGCAGCGAGTGTAGATCAAGTGAGCGCGGCCATTGAGCAAGTAACCCGTATTGCGGAAGGATCGGTAACAAGTACGGCCGAAATTGCTTCAGCTTCAGAGGAACAGCTGGCTTCCATGGAGGAAATCACCGCCTCTGCTTCATCACTGGCGAGGATGGCCGAGGAATTGAAAGAGAAGGTCGTTGCTTTCAAAATTTAAGCAAACAAGAGATGTCCGGGAAACCGGGCTTTTTTTGTGGTTTTTTGTCAGAAAGTTATCTTCTGAACAAGAAGGAATCTACCAGGGAAAAAAGAACTATTGTAGTGAGACAAAAAAGGGTTAGGAAAAGGGGAGAGGAAATGAATAATAAGAAGAAGGCGGCAAGTATGTTATTAGCGGTGGCATTGGTGGCCACGCCATTTAGTGCAACGGCCAAACAGGCGAAAGTGGAGTATGTCGCTTTAGGGGATTCGTTGGCTGCTGGGCAAACACCGGATGGGGTCATCGATTATGGATATGCCGATTATATTGCGGATTCTTTTGTGAAGAATAAATATAAGCTGGCCGATTTCGATAATTTTGGTGTACCCGGGTATACCTCTGAAAAATTGAAGAATGATTTGGTTAAAAGCAGTAAGGTCAGAAAGGAAATTAAAGAAGCGACCCACATCACCATTGATATTGGTGCCAATGATCTCCTAGGTAAAATTAAGACGGACCCTTACAATGCACAGGAAGCAATCGATGTGGTCCGTATTAATTTGCAAAGCATTCTCCGTACGATCGATAAACTGAACCCAAAGGCCAAGGTATATGTGATGGGTTATTATAATCCCTTCCCCTACTATCCGAAAGAGCAACAGGAACTTCTTTTGCCACTATTGAAAAGTCTAAATGAACAAATCAAAGCGGTAGCAAAGAAAAATGGGGATACCTACGTATCGACTGAAACTCAAATAGGGAAAAAATATAAAGAGTATCTTCCGAATAAACAAGATATCCATCTGAGTAAGTCCGGGTATAAGGTAGTTGCCAAAGAGTTTTGGAAAGGCATAACTAAAAAGAAGTAGAAGGTCATCCTTTCAAAGACGTTAAAGTCAACATGTTAGTATGTTGGCTTTTTTTGTGATGAAGAAGAGGATGGTCCCTTTTAAAATTTAATCAATCGTTTGATTAATGGGGGGGAACGGTAGTATGCTTGGGTTTCATGATGCCATGAAAGAAATAAGGAGTGAATGATCATTGGGAGCATGCAATCTTAACCATACCAGGCAAGATGTCAGGATGAAGCTTAGTAGCCAACAGGATTTCTTGCCAAAAACGCTAGGCGAAGCTTTGAAGGAGTTGCTGGAAAAAGAGCAGACGCAAGAAATGCTTAATGAACTTTTCCATCTGCTAAAGAAGTATGATTTATCTTCCAAAGAAGAGCAAGACGCAAGAAATGAAAAATTAGCTCAACTTATAAACTGAGTTAGGTGAAACGGGAGCGCTAAGGTGCTCCCGTTTTTTTTAGCTTGATATGGGTGGTTTACCCGAAAACGGCATTTACAGTAATAATGTCAGGTTGGATGTACATAGGATAAGGCGATGTGTCATTTACACCGAGCAATAGGAATAAGAAAAAATTGAGGTAAGGGGTGATACGTAAATTGAATGGGTACTCATGCCTATTATTCCTGTAGGATTTGTCTTTTTTTGTCGAAAACATAGAATTATAGAAATATGTTGTTTATGATGATAAAGGACTAACGTTTTAGTAGTTTATGGAGTCATAAGCAGGATAAGGGAGAGAGAAATGAAAAATGAAAAATTGTAAAACATGTGGTAAGCCGGTGGATGCGGATGCAAAATTTTGTCCTTCATGCGGTGCGGTACTTCCGGGGGAAGAACAGCTCACGGAAAAAGAAATAGCCGCTGCAGAAATGAGGCAGGAGCAAGCTGAGGAAAAGCCCTCGAAGAAGCGATTTAACAAAAGAACGCTAATCATTGCGGCAATCTTAACAATCATCCTTATTTCCAGTGCAGCTGCAGCCATTATTCTTCATAAATCCCCAAAATAATTATATCTACTTTCTGAATATAAATCGTATCAATATGCAAAAGATCAATGGATGGATCAGCATGGTGATTCATTGGAATTCCAAGAGAAAACGATGCAGCAACCTTCCCGTTCGGAGATGACACTAAGTGGGGATGTCGACATGGATTCCTTAGGGAGCGATCCAGACTTCGAGATGGTCAAGGAACTATTGGGCCAGGCATCGATTTCCGCCAAAATGGATCAGGATCCCAAAACGAATCAGGGTCATTACACCGTCGCATTAAATATTGATAAGGAAAAAGCAATGGATGTGGAAATGGTCCAATCCAAGGACCAAGCCGGACTAAAGGTGCCCATGTTATATGATAAGTTCTTTTTCCTGAACTTTGATGAATATGGGGAGTTCATGCGGATTATGGATCCGTTATATGATGGACCGGAAACATTGGAAATATCAGACCTTGAATGGCAGGATTTGAAACTGACAGAGAAGGAACAGAAACATATACAAAAACGCTATGGATCTTTCCTGATGGATAATTTGGATGATGATCAATTCAAGGTTGAAAAAGGTGTGGAATATAAGCACGAAGGCGATGCCATGAAGGTAAGGAAAGTCACTCTGAAACTTTCTGCTTCTGAAACTAAAACATTCATAGACGACTTAATGGATGAAATGATTAAAGATACAGAGCTTCATAATATTCTAGTGAAACGGGCTCAAAAGGTGGCGGGTGCTGCTGCCTTAACCGAACAGGTAGATGAAGAGATGCAAGATACAAAGGCAATGAAACGCCAATTGGTTGACGGCTTGAAAGACGCTAAGGGTGAATTGAAGGATATCCGTTTTGCTGAAGGATTTACCTCCACTTTATTAATAGACAAGAAAGAGCGAATCATCGACCGTAAAGTAACGACATCAATAGGGGATAGCTCTGATCAAGTTAATGTGGTCATGAAAGGTAAAAACATTCCTTACGGGGATGATCAGGCATTCAAAGAATTCAGTATCAATTTAGCACCTGATAATGATCAGGATACAGAGGTAATGTTCAGTGTCACGAATGATGTTGCCGCAAAAAAAGAGAAGCGGACTGAAGATCTCAAGGCAGCCTTTATGTTTAAAGAGTTTGGTGATACCAATGAAATCAAGTTTACGATGAAGAGTGACATCAAAGAAGAAAAAGCTGGGAAACAGGATATCACCAGGACATTCAACCTGGACTTTGATGGTGCGGATTTCTCGGATATGCCGTCTGCATGGAAGGGAACGGTTGAACAGAAGAATGACCTGAACATAAAGGATGAGTATTCTAATTCAAAATTCAAGATGACAGTCGGACTAGAGGATGCTTCGGAATCGGGAAGCGTCACAATCAACCTGGATTCCAAGACGAAGCTGAAAGATAAAGTGGATATGCAGGATTTTAAGCTTGATTCTGGTCAGGGATTAAGTGTTGTCGACATTTCTCCTGATGAGATGTATGAAATCCAGCAAGAAGTAGGGACGAATCTTATGGAGCTCGGTATGAAATACGGGCTC
Source organism: Peribacillus sp. NPDC097264 (assembly GCF_050277925.1). Classification (NCBI taxonomy): domain Bacteria; kingdom Bacillati; phylum Bacillota; class Bacilli; order Caryophanales; family Bacillaceae; genus Peribacillus; species Peribacillus sp. NPDC097264. The sequence goes on along the minus strand of NZ_JBNNSR010000013.1, from coordinate 43,376 downwards.
ATTTCTGAAGATATGTTCGATTACGATTATGGCGATGAAGCGAGTTATGATGGATATTATGATTTTGAAGATGAAGATTCTGATGATGCATTTTAAGTAGGGTGAGTTTTATATGAGGAACATGTTTGTATTTACTTCCTTTTATCTAAAGGTACTGTTGAAAAATAGGAAATCGGCCGCAGCATTGTGGCTGACTCCTATTTTCTTTTTATTGGGTGCGGGTGTGATTGGGAATCACTTTTTAAAAGAGGAGAGCCGAGTTCAAGCATTTCAGGTAGCTGTAATAAATGAAGACCCTACGGTAGAAACGAAGATGGTCATCCAGCAGCTTACGGATAGCCCGCATTTGAATGGGGTCATGACCACCGTTGATACCAGTCAACAAAAGGCATATGAACTCCTCCATAATAATAAGGTAGCGGCAGTTATTTACATTCCTAAGGGATTTAGCCGTGACGTAGCACGAGGCATCAATACACCCGTCAAAGTTACGGGAAACAGCCAAAGACCACTTCAATCCCAGCTTGTCCGTCATGTGATGGAAAGTGCGGCTGATTTTACTTCAGCTGCACAAGGCGGGATCAATACAATCGATTACTTCATGGAAGAGGCGGAGTTATCCGAGGGCATGCAGAAGAAACAATTCAAAAGGGATGTTCTTTCCTTCTCCCTCCATGTACTAAGTCGTGGGGAAATCTTTGATGAAAAAAAGCAAAAGAATCTTTTTCAGGAAAGTCTATTACATTATTATGCTATCTCTTTTTATATACTGCTTATCATGATATGGAGCTTTTTAGGGCTTCTATTACTGAAAAGAAATGAAAGTGCAGCCATAGAAAACCGTCTTTTGGGATTGGGTTTTTCTCATTTTCAATCCACCCTATCTAGAATGCTTGCGGCATATATCATGGTTTCGGTCAGTTCCATCCTGATTGCTCTTCTCTACTTATTATGGAATGGGATCTCTAAACCGATGGAGATAAGTATATGGATCGGCAGTACACTCGTGGCTGCTTTCGTATTTATAACCTTTTTTAGCTGGATGGAGGCGATGATACGGAATGAAAGATTTTATCAATTTGCCGGCATCGGCCTTATTCTTTTAGGGGCTGTCATTGGTGAGCATTTCATACCCGTCGTATATTTTCCGGATTGGTTACAAATCTTGAATTTATTTTCATTAAATGGATGGGTCCTCAAGTTCATGTTCGCAATGGTGCAGGAGGAAGCAGCCTATGCCCCTGTCGAAATTGGTTCTTGGCTCATCATTTTATCTCTGTGCAGTGTCTTCATCATAAAGGGGATTTTACAAATAAGGAGGAGTAGGTAATGGGAGTCATGATAGAGAAACTAAAGCATATGTTCAAGCCTATTACCCTCCTATTGTTTCTGCTACCGATCGTGGCCGCTGTTGGGGTGGGTTCGTTACTGGAGAAGCAACAAAAGGAATTGGTCATCCCGATTGCTATCGTAGATGAAGACCAAACGGATTTTTCAGGAAACCTCATCAAACAAATGGAGCTACAGCAACGCATCGTCGTGAAAGAGACCTCATTCGATGAGGCCGATACCCTTCTTTCCCGTAATGAGGTAGACAGTATATTCGTCTTAAAGAAAGGGTTTCAGGCGCATATATTAGATGACAAAAGAAAAGAGAGCATCGAGCTGTGGACTTCACCAACTTCCATAGCCTCGGGTATTGTTCGTGAAGTGGTAGCGAGTGAGGTTACGAAGGTGACAAGCTCCGTCAAAGCTGCCAATCGAGTGGAAAAGCTCTATCAACAAGAAAAAGGCATAAAGGCGGATGTGTGGGATGAGGCATTCGAATATACGAAAGATCAGTTGGATCCAAAACCGTTGATGACCATAAACTATGTCAGTGAAAATAGTATAGCGGGAACACAAAATAAAGATGTTCTATTTACTTCCTACCTAGGTGTTTGGAGTTTCTTCACCATGCTGTCCTGTTTCATTACATCGGATTGGGTCGTGAAGGAACGCTCCGTTTTATTTCCGAGAATAATGACGACGAATATAGGACTCGCCTCTTATTTAAGACAGACGTCAGGAGCCTATATTCTTTTTCATGTTCTTCAAGCTGCTTGCAGTTTAATGGTTTTAAGGTATTTTCAACTTATGGAAACTACACTTTTTCTATATCTTGGAATGGTTCTGTTCATCGTTTTTACAACTTCCATCAGCATGTGGACGGCGAGTCGGATGCATCATCTCGGAAGCTATTATGTGGCCGGTTCATTAATGGCATTCATTCTGGCAATTGCGGGGGGGAGTTTTTTTCCGATTGGTGATATTTCCCCAACGTTTGAATTTATATCCCTTTGGCTTCCTCAGAAAATTCTATGGGTTACGGCCTACCCGTTGTATACGTCATTTAGCGAGATTGGATGGACCGTATTATTTTCGGGAGTTTGCATAGCGTTGCTTTGGAAAACGACAAATTGGGGGCTGAACGTCAGATGATTATCATTAATAATATCGTAAAGAGATACGGAGATAACTTGCTACTTGATGATGTGTCATTGCAAATAGGAAAAGGAGAAATCTTTGGACTTTTGGGATCCAACGGGGCAGGGAAGTCAACACTCATTTCCATCCTTGCAACCGTATTACAGCCTTCTAGTGGCAACATCAGGATTAATGGGCTGGATTTAAAAAAGCAAACGAAGCAAGTTCGTCAACTCATTGGTTTTGTCCCACAGGATATCGCATTATGGGATGAGTTTACCGTCAAAGAAAATCTTCGTTTTTGGAGTAAGTTTGTAAAGGGAAAAGTAACGGAAGAACGTCTACTGGAGCTATGTGATGCCGTACAGCTTGAGGATAAGTGGGATGAAAGGGTATCGAGCCTCTCTGGAGGAATGAAGAGGAAACTGAACATTGCCGTTTCTCTGATTCACGATCCGGATATTCTCTTGATGGACGAACCAACTGTCGGGATCGACCTTCAATCCAAGCTTGAAATTAATCAATATGTAAAGAGATTGGCAGAGCAAGGGAAGACAATTGTATACATTACCCATGATATGAGTGAAATCGTGAAGTTATGTGACCGTATTGGTGTGTTGCAAAAAGGGGTCATGAAATTTACCGGGACTCTGAAGCAAGCGGCCGAGAGCTTCCGGGAAATGGGGTATTACAATATAGGGATAGAAGAAGTGGTGTATCGATTATTAAGGAAGACGGATGACACGGTTTCATAAAAGCTATACCCTGCGCTAAAGTATGCTTTACCTCTATTAATCAAACGTTTGATTAATAGATTCGGCAGGTATATCCATCCAGAATTAGTCATATGATGCCTTGGATGAAATAAATATACAACAGCAGGTGCAAGGCCCTGCTGTTTTTATGCATTAGTCTTCAACGGTATAGCGAAACGGGATAATTTCGTCGTCCCATGGATGTTTGGTGATTTTGTTATTTCGTTGCTGATCATGTTCACTGAGCCTATTCACAATCTGGTTTACCTGGTCCACGGCAGCGTTTATGCGTGAGACATCGTGATGAACCTGGCTGATTCTCTTCAGCTGTTGGCGTTCATTTTGACGTTCAAGTTCCAGGATTCTTCCTTCAATCGTTTGCGTTTGGGGGAGCTTGGCCTCGATATCCAGCTCTTGGAACTGGTGATTTCCGTTTTGTTGGGGCAACGGATAGAAACCGTGATGCTTCATTACTTCACTCTCCTTTAAAATCTGGATAGACAGATATCAATAGTCTATGTGGGAGTTAAGAAAGTGACAAAGATGGCTGCCTAGGGGATGTTCATATGAAAGGTTTCTGATTTGAGGAAAAGAAATCATTTCAATAAATTTGCAGAAATCCGCCAGTTCCTATATCGTTTAGGTAAGGAAGAAATCTTTCTTCCGTTATGAAACTAAAGTAGCGATCATCCGTATATATAGAAAAGAGTGTAAGTCAGGAGGATAATACTAATGAATCGATTTCTTGCTGATGTTGTTCCTATGCTGGTTGCAGCCCCGATAGCTTTGTTGGTGGGATTGATCAGCCTATTTGCCTTAGATCAATCCTTCATGCTTTCGGTGGTCTTTTCACTGGTCGGAGGGGGGCTCACTTACTGGTTGGGTTCACTTTATTTCACTTCACGATTTTTAAAAAAACATCAACTTACAAGGAAAGAATATCAATATATAAAGAAAAATATAGATGAAGCAAAGCCAAAAATCTGGCGGGTTCAAAAGGCACTTATTTCAGTGCGTCACCTTTCTTCCTTCAAACAGAGGAAGGATATGATTAAAATGATCAGGAAAATATATAGTCTGACTAAAAAAGAGCCGAAAAGGTTCTATAAAGCTGAATCGTTTTATTATTCTCATTTGGATTCCGCAACGGAATTGGCAGAGAAATATGTTTTTCTGGCCCAGCAACCGAGAAAGAACAAGGAGCTTGAACTGTCATTGACCGAAACTAGAAAGACGTTGAAGGATCTTACTAAAACGATAGAAAAAGATTTATATAAAGTCCTTTCCGATGATATTGATACCCTCAATTTTGAATTGGATGTTGCGAAACAAACCATTAAAACACGCAAAGAGTCACAAATAGAGGAAAGCAGGAGGCTAAAATGAATAATAAGGATTCTGATTTGTTGAATAATGCCAGTAGCTCTAATTTAATGGATGACCTTTTAGCCAATCCTTTTGCTGAGGTGAAGGAGCAAGAAACATTGTCCAAACAGGAAGCAAAGCCGGTCAAACTCATCGATGTGATTCCGGAGGAGAATCGGGAGAAGGCCTATCAGCTTGCGAAACAGATCGACCCGACGAATCATCAGGCCATGATATCGTATGGAACACCGGCCCAATCAAAGCTACTGTCCTTTTCCAATTCGATGCTTGAGCATGTGCAAAAGAAGGATGTTGGTGAGGTAGGCGACATCATCAGTGATCTAATGAAGAAATTAAACGAATTGAGCCCGGATGAACTGAAGGCCGAAAAACCCTCGTTCTTCGCTAGAATGTTCGGCAAACTGTCAGGCTCGGTACAGGAAGCCCTTTCGAAGTACCAAAAAACAGGCGCTCAAATCGACCGAATCAGCGTCAAGCTTGATCGTAGCAAGAATGTACTCCTATCGGATATTGTAATCTTGGAAAAGCTCTATGAAACGAATAAGGAGTACTTCCAAGCGTTGAATGTCTATATCGCAGCAGGGGAAATCAAGCTTGAAGAGTTATATGAGCAAACCATTCCTGCGCTTAAGAAATCTGCTGAGATGAGCAATGACCAGATGAAGTTCCAGGAAGTCAACGATATGCGCCAATTTGCTGAACGACTCGATAAAAGGCTGTATGATCTGAAATTGAGCCGCGAAATCACAATTCAAAGCGCTCCGCAGATCAGGTTGATTCAAAATACGAATCAGGCACTTGTCGAGAAGATACAATCCTCCATCATGACGGCCATCCCACTTTGGAAGAACCAGGTCGCCATTGCATTGACTTTAATCAGACAGCGTCATGCCGTGGAGGCACAAAAGCAGGTATCCAAAACGACGAATGACCTGTTATTGAAGAATTCGGAGATGTTGAAAGTCAATACGATCGAAACCGCCAAGGAAAATGAGCGGGGGCTGGTAGACATTGAAACGCTTAAGAATACACAGGCCAATTTAATTTCCACTCTTGAAGAAACGCTTAGAATTCAAGAAGAAGGAAGACATAAACGACGTCATGCTGAGCAGGAACTTGCCGTGATGGAAAATGAATTGAAGCAGAAGCTTCTGGAGATAAAAGGATAAGGGGGAATCTACGATGGATGCTTTTGAAGCCATTAAAACGAGAAGAAGTATTGGGCTGGTCAAACAAGATCCTGTGCCCAAAGAAATCATCGAACAAATTATCGAATCCGGAACTTATGCACCTAATCACTTTAGAACGGAGCCTTGGCGGTTTTTCGTACTGATGGGTGAAGGAAGAAACAAGCTTGGTCAGGTTTTTGAGGAAATCACTAAACTTGAAAATGTGGATGACACACCAGAGAGCCTAATAAGCAAAATGGAAAAAGCAAAGAAAAACCCACTGAGGGCGCCTGTCATCATTGCGGTAGGCATTGAGCCTAGCGATAAGAAAAATGTCATTCTAACTGAAGAGTATGGTGCGGTCAACAGTGCTGTTCAGAACATGCTATTAACGGCACACTCGCTGGGGCTGGGTGCGGTATGGAGAACCGGTAAAATTGCCTATCATGATAAGGTGAGGGAATTTTTCGGTTTATCGGCCAAAGGGGAAATCCTGGCTTTTATCTATCTGGGGTATCCGGATATGGAGCCCAAACCAGCAAAAAAAACGCCAATCGACCAATTGACGACTTGGATCGTATGAACAAGAAGCGGAAACGCTTCTTTTTTTTTTTTCAATTAGATTTAAAACACAAACATATGGTATTATCAAAGTAGTGGTCAATTACTATATTAGAAAACTAAAAGATCGTAAAATAGCATGTTGAATGAAGTGATGCTTTTTTGTTTGTGCAGAGTTAATAAAGAGGAGGGACATAGAGAGTGAACACACGTTCATTCTTTTAAATATGGGAAATATTATATTACTTCTTGCAGGAGCGACTTTATTCCTAAATGGAAAAATGACGTTAGGAAAAGCCGATGCAAGAAATGTTGCGGTATTTAATTTATTTGTTGGCTCGTTTCAGGTGCTCGGTGCGTTTTATTTAATTATTGTTTCAGAATCTAGCAATGCAATGTCTTTAGGACATGCATCGATATTCTTGTTTGGTTTTACCTACTTGTACTTGGGAATAACCATTCTAAAAGGGATGGATGGAAGCGGTCTCGGGTACTTTTCACTATGGGTATCCATTTTGTCCCTTGTGTACGCAACCGTAGAGTTTGCTCAATATGGTGACATGGTGAAGGGGTTGAACTGGGTATTATGGTCGTTCCTTTGGGGAATGTTCTATTTGACCAACTGTAAGAAGTTGCCCATTTCCGAATTCGTCGGGAAAATTTCGCTTGTACTATCATGGGTTACACTGACTATTCCATCATTATTGACCCTTACAGGTGTCTTTGATAACCAAACCATTTACAAAGCTTGGGCCATTGTATTGGTTGTATCTATTATCTACATCGGGTATCTGGGTTATTTATTATTTTACAAGAAAAAAGAAAAAACAAAAGCTATAGCAGCATAACTCATGGAGCAGTATCTCCGTTTGCCATAAACGGAGGTACTGCTCCTCTTTTATATATAGCTTTTGTAGTTGAAGAATAGGGATACGCCTTTGTCTGCTTCGTTTCAAGTGACGGTTTAGGATTTAGGTTGTACAATAAATGAGGTTAATAAATTTTGATGAATTAGGATGTGTCTAATAGATGAGAACGATTGATCCATTTGAAATTATTGATGGAAAAGCGATTAAATATTTGGATGTCTTTGGCGTTGAAAACGGCATTGCATTAAAAAGTAAGTATGAAGATAAAACGTATTGGATTTATGATTACTATTGCATGCATCAGACTTGCGATTGCCAGGAAGTCTATCTAGAGTTCGTTGAGGAAAAGAAAGATAATAAGCAAGCGGGGCAACATTTTGGAATACGTGTTTCTTTCCATGATAATCAATTTGTTCTAGAGGATTATAATACTTCCAAACAAAAGGCAATGGATATCGCCGAAGATACATTGAAATATAGCAAAGATATAATGGAACTGTTTAAACAACGCTACGAAAAAATGAAGCAAAAGGGTACCCAGATCATTATGGAGAGTGCAAAAGCGGCGAAAATGCCTCATGTCCATACAGAACCTGTCATAGGTCGGAATGATCCTTGTCCTTGTGGTAGCGGGAAAAAATACAAAAAGTGCTGTGGCAGGGCTTAACTATATCGAAAAGGTGACTTCAATGGGAGTTGCCTTTTTTATTAAAAAAATGGGAAAATTAAGTGGTATTTAAAGAACATATGTTCTATAATGAAAAAGTAAGTAAATGGCCAGTGAGAAATAAAGGTAGTTAAATAGTTGGAATTTTATGTAAAACTATTTTTTATTTTCGAAAATCTGGTATATATAAGTTGAAGAGATTCTTTTTTATCTCTTTAATGGTTAACGACAACCAGATGGGATAGGTCTCCCTCGCCGAGGATAGTCAAATTATTGACGAAGGAAGGGGTAATCAAATGTCGAAAGAAAAAAGATTAATTCCTTACAAAGTGTTAGAAATAATGGAAAAGGCCAATGAGAAAGTTCCTGAAGGTGTGGAGCTTATAAAGGCACCGGAAATATGGGAACAAGGCAATTATGGTGAAGGTGTGGTCATTGCGGTCATTGACACTGGTATAGATAAGGAACATCCCGATTTAAAAGAGAGAATCATTGACGGAAGGGATTTTACTGAAACCGGGGATTACCATGATGATAATGGGCATGGAACCCATGTCAGTGGTACGATTTTAGCGACCCTGAATGATGTAGGTGTAGTAGGTGTGGCACCGAAAGCGAGTATTCTAGCTTTGAAGGCTTTAAATGGAAAGGGCCAGGGAGATATCAACTGGATCAATGGGGCATTGGAGTATGCAATCAATTGGAAAGGGCCGCAGGGTGAAAAGGTCTCTGTCATTTCACTTTCACTGGGAGGGCCCCCGGATGATAAGGAACATCAGCTCATACAAAAAGCGATACAGAATGATATTCTTGTCGTTTGTGCAGCAGGGAACGGTGGAGATGGCCGCCATGATACGGATGAGTTAGATTATCCAGGAGCTTATTCAGAAGTGGTGGAAGTGGGGGCAGTGGACTTAAGCCGGAACTTGGCAGATTTTTCGAATACGAATGATGAAATTGACTTAGTGGCACCGGGTGTCGATATTCTCTCCACATATCCAGGAAGCAAGTATGCTAAGCTCAGTGGGACATCAATGGCTACACCACATGTGAGCGGAGCTGCAGCCCTCTTGAAAATCATCTCAGAAAAAGAATTCGGTCGTAAATTAACAGAGGCGGAACTATATGCCCAACTGGTAAAAAATACGGAAGATTTGGGGATAAGCAAGAAGGCACAAGGAAATGGAATGTTGAATTTATCGATGGTCACGCATAGTGCACAGAATGAAATGAGAAGAACCATTGAGGCAAGCAAGACCATGGTTGTAGAATAATAAGTAAAAGATGCCCCAAGTGATTTTGGGGCATCTTCTTAAATGATTACTTCTTATTTTTACGTGCGGCTATCGTAAGGGCAATAATCGAGATGATCAAAGACAAAAGGCCAAGTATGATGATCAGTGTTTGATCGTTATTCTCTTCTTTGTCTGTGGACTCCTTCGATTTGTCTACGGAATCGGAATGAGAGTGATCACCTTCTTCGGCATGTTCATGGACTGATGAATCTTCATTGCTCTTGGAAGCTGCCGTAATTTCTGTTATGGAGTGTGGTAGGTCAGAACCTTCCTCTCCACTCCATTCGACAATCTCCCCATCGGCATAATATTGAAATGCATCCCAAGCGATATCGGCCTCATCCTTTGGATTTTGGGCAACGAACGTGAATTGTTGGAACTGGCCTGCAGCAATGCCATCACCAGTCGCTTCCCAGGTTACTGTTTTTACATGTCCTTTTTTATCCTTTTCCGTTGTCACTTTCCAATCGGGGACTGGTTGGTAACTTGAAAAGGTGATGCCTTCAGGAACCTTTAAGGCAACCTTCGTGGTAGATGATTCTTTTTCAACCGGAACTTTCAGTGTATAGGTTTCCCAAGCTTCAGGTGCTGAAGAGCTTGGGTTGACCGTGACATGGGCATTTGCAGATCCAGCAAAGAGGAATAGAGATGCCAATGCACCGATAATTAGCTTTGTACCATTTTTCATGTTTATTTCTTCCCTTCTCATTATGAGTTTCCTACTAATATTACAAAATCCGCATCAATAGAGTGGAGTTCCTTCGTTAAACCATGAACTTGAATCTTCCATTTTCCTGACATGGTTATAAGCGACTTGGTTTTGAATATACCCTTTTCTTCTTCCTGAAGGTGCAATTTTACTTCCCCTGTGTCTTCATCTAAAGGCTCCATGACCACTGTAAGCTGTTCGATATCTGTATAAGGGATGCCCTCATTATTTATTAATTCCACTTGAATGAGGTTCTCACCGATTTCATTGGGGGTCACCGATAAAGTTACTTGATCATTATTTTCAGTCATTTCCGTTTTCTCTACAGGACCTGGAGAAGACTTGGCTGTCTGAACATTTGTTAAAAGAGCAGCAATAAGGAGAATGATGATTCCCAGGCTGAATTCTATTCCAGTACTGAGGCCCAGCTTCTTCGTTTTTCTTTTCCCACGGAGTAAATGAAATGCCCCAAACCCTAACATGATGGACATAAGTCCGATTTTCCCGAGTAATAATTGTCCATATGTCGTATTTAGCAATGAATGAAGAGTTGGGACATGTTGAAAACTACTGTAAAGTCCGCTGACGATCAGGACAATCACAAAAAGAACGGCCCATGAGGAAAACTTCTGTATGATTGACCAATAAAACGTTTTTTTATCAACATCAGTCAGCTTCGGATTATAGGACTTTGGAAGAATTATCAGTATAGCCAATAAACCGCCTAGCCATAATGCCATGGACATTACATGGAGAAAATCCATAGATACAGCCAGGTATTGATGAGTTGTATCCATGGTATGTCCGATTAAGGCCTTGCAAACCATCAAGGCAGATATAAGGATAAAGGATGTTAGGAGAGAAACCTTGTTGAAGTAATTTCTCCATATAGCCAAAATTGCCACAAGTAAGGCAATTAGCAACACTATTTCTATCATCCAAATATTTCTGAATTGGGTGGACTGTAATACTTCTTTTAGGTAGATGCCATTGAAAGCATGCCACCAACCTACATCAGCGTCAATCGTAACTTTTAAAGGTAGACTCAATAGAATGGAAATCGCCAGTCCGGTATAAGATAGCCAGATATAGCGTCGGGCCCTATTGCTGATTTGATCAGGAGTAGGGCGTTTCACCAATGATAAATAAAAAAAGAGTGCACCAGTAAGAGCGGCAAAACAAAGATATTGAAGGCTTTGCAGGACTATTTGTGTTGTACTTGGAAAGCCTGCATGTTCTTCGCCGATCAGTTGATCGGATGGGATGTTGGATTCCCCATATTGAAAGGGAATTGTACCTTTGATGGGGTGACCATCACTAGAAACCACTCTCCATTTAATGATATAAACCCCTTCATCGAAAGAGCTTGACCATGTAGCTTCAAGAGTATCCCCTGAAACTTGGATATCTTGAAGTGGGATCTCCTTCCCCTCTTTGCTGTACATGGCAAGTGAGTGAAAGGAAGATTGTATAGTTTCACTGAATTGAATGCTGATCTTTTCAGGTATAGTATCCAAGCTCTCATTTGGGCTAGGATTCGAGCTCAAAATGGATGCATGGCCAAAGGCCGTTACCGGTAAGATAAACAAGGCAAGTAGACTGACGAACAGCCATATGTAATTCTTCATTTTGTTGTGCCAGCAACCTTTCTTAGTACTTCTATGAACTAGTATAAAATGAAAATGTGAAATAACAGTGAAAAAATGAAGAGAATCTCTCTACATTTTCTTGATCTATAAGCTAATTATTCTATTTCCTATTATGCATCATTAAGAAATAATTAAGCTTACCATGGTACTCTGACCTTACCATATTACAGGAAATGTAGGGGGGAGTACGTTGAAAAAGATAAAAAAGGCGAGAAGGTGATTTTGGCCGGTTCAATCGTGTGTATGGGGACGTTTACTTATATCCCGAACACAACAAAATAGGACAAGTAAACAAGTACTTATCCTATTTATATATCGGCAATTCAATTTTAACTTCGGTACCATGGTTTAGTTTGCTACTAAAGTGTACTTTTCCTTGGTGCGCTTCGATAATTCGGCAACTTACGGTCAGTCCAAGCCCAGTCCCTTTTTCTTTAGATGAAAAAAAGGGCTCCCCGAGATGTTTCATGCGATCTTTCTCGATTCCACAGCCATTATCCTTGATTGTAACGGAAATGGAATGGTTAATATGCTCAATTTCTATCGAAATATGGGATGCTGTTGCTTCCAGAGCATTTTTGACCATGTTGATGAATACTTGTTTCAGCTGGTTTGCTTCGCATAAAATAAGCGGTATATCGTTTTTTACCTCGATAGAAATTTGAGCGGAAGAAGAATCGGCTTCTACAAGAAGCAAGGATCTGACTTCATCGATCAATTCTACGATCTGATTTTGACTGAACATGATTTCCTGAGGCTTTGCTAGGACAAGCAATTCGCTAACGATTAAGTTGATTCGGTCTAATTCGCTAAGCATGATGGTGTAATATTGATCATGGGGTTGGTCGTTTTTTTTCAGGAGTTGAACGAACCCTTTTAAGGACGTTAAAGGGTTGCGCACTTCATGAGCAACACTTGCTGCAAGTTCACCGATGATCGAAAGTTTCTCGGATTTTCGTAAGCGTCTTTCTGTTTCACGAATTTGTGTTACGTCTTTTGCATACGTAATGATACCGGCTAATTCTTTGCCCACTAACATGGGAACAAAAGTACAAGAAAGTAAAATGGAATTCCCGTATTTGGTAACAAGCGCTATATCTTTTCCTTTTTTAATCCCCTTCTGATTTTCCACGACATATTGACAGGATGATTGGATGAGCTCTTTAGCTTCTGCGGAAAAATCCAAATCAATAAAAGGGTCCCCTTGAACTTCACCTTTACGGAATCCAGTGACGGTTTCAAATCTTGGATTGACGTTTGTGATGGTTCCTTTCAAATCAAGCATTAACATGGGGGAAGGGTTGTGATCAAACAAAGACTTATAACGCTGTTCACTAGCAAGCAATTGACTTTCCGCGGCAATTCTTTCTGAAATATCCCTACCTATGACTACTAACCCTTTTCGTGAACCATCTTCATGAAATAATGGGACTTTGATGGTATCGAAGGTCTTAAAATGACCGTTTGGCAGTGGAATATTCTCCTCACAACGCGTAATCTTCTTCATTGCCCATGTTTCTTGATCGGAATCTTCACAGTAAATCAATGAATCTCTGTAGAATTGGGAGTACTCGGCAAGCTCGCTATCTTTTTTTCCTTTATAGTCCACATTCTCCAATTGGAATAACTGAAGTCCAAACGTATTCGATTCTAGCCATCTACCTTCTCCATCCTTAAAATTCACAAAGTCTACCATTGAGTTAATAAGGGTACTTCGAAGTTGTTCTTCTTCTTTTAGTTGTTTGAACTCTTCTCTTTTAGATAAGTAGAGAAATAAAATCAAACCGATTAATAGGACAAAGATGAACCCTTCTGCTCGCTGGAGTTGAAGGAACGCCTCTTTAGTATTCAAGGAATTCATTAAATAGTAATTGAAAACAAGTAATGTGGTCATTCCAGAAAGAATGTAGATTACTAATATGATACGTCTCGGCATATGGGTCTCCCTGAATTCTCCGACATTTCAAAGCTGAAATACATACACATTTTAACAAACTATTGGCTGAAAATATACGATTCCACACAAAAAAACAGGCAGCAAGGTTACCTGTTTTTCTTAAAGAGTGATAGGTTCTTTTTTTTCTTGAAGCGCTTGTAGATAAGGAAAAAGGTTAAGAGCAGGAAACCGAGTACAATCAATGTATATTGATTCATCTCTACGGAAAGAAGTCCATATGGAATTAAAGAGAGAAAGAAGAAGTAGATGAGATTGCCTAATGCTGTTGCCATTAAGAAATCTTTGAAGGTGACGGAACTAACTCCAGCTGCAAGGTTTATTAAACTTGTCGGTATGAAAGGGAAAATTCTACCGGTAAAGACATACATAAACCCATGATCCTTGACGGAATCCTGCGAGTCGGTACCCATCTTTCTTAAAATCAATGACTGGAACCAGTGCCTGGCAGCATAGAAAATGGTTCCTGACGCGACCACGCTTGTTAACCAACTCCATAGATACCCGAATGCAAAGCCAAAGATCGTTACATTAATTGTTAAAAGTAAAATCAGGGGGATGACAGTAAAGGAGTTCTGAATGATCATCAAAACGAACGTCACTACAAAGGTAAGAAGGAGATTTTCTGTCAATATGGCTATCACGGATTCCAAGTCGCTATTCCAAATCATCGTGAATAATTCTGAATTTAGCCCGATGAATGTTACTACAATCAGAAGGACGAGTAACATCAGTATTTTTTTCTGCAAAAAGTCACCACCATTTATCAATTTTTTTGAGTATGGTTGAAAAAAAGAGCCGCTGCATGTAGCAGACAGCTCTTTGAATATAGAATGTTCTTTTACTTTATGCACAGTGAGTTCAAAGCAACTTTCCAAATTGAATTCTTTTATTCATCATATAAATGATGGGTGCCCCGATCAGTAGGACGAGGAATTCCCCGGCTGCTGTTGTTGCCCAACTTATTAAGAATGGCAATCCTAAGACTAGATTCAATTCTATGGCTATTAGGAACATCGTAACCGTGAATATGATGATGGTCATGGCCATTCGACCCTTAATGCCCGTTATGAAACGGGAAGAAAAGATGACAAGCAATAAGGCTATCAGAGATTGCCCGACCCCAAAAATCAAGTCATATGCCCCTAACTGTGAAAAGAAAAGGTTCGATATGAACACACCGACGACTATGCCGGATATATATTTCTTATTAAATACAATAAGATGATTCAACATTTCGGGAATGCGGAATTGAAGCACCCCAAACATAATCGGCTGAAGCACGAATGAGACAGCGATATAGATGGCAGCCAATAGACCATTTATCGCGAGCGTACGAATATTCATATTTTTCTCTCCCTAGTTTTTTATCGTGGGATGGTTACGAACCACGTTAGGCTTTTGCCCGAAGTTTAATAGTATCGTATTTTGGCCTCTTTCGTCAATTTCAAGATTTTATGCGAAATATTGAATATTTAGAATAAAGGAAAGAGATTTTGCTTTACTATAGTGAAGAATGGTACGATTCATAAAAAGAGTTAAAGGAAAGGGATGAAAGTAAATGTCAATCGAGAGTGTTAGGGCCCACTTTAAACAATGGAACAGGGAACATGATGTGATGGAATTCAAAACATCTAGTGCCACAGTAAACCAAGCTGCGGAGACAATCGGGGTTATACCCGCGCGCATTGCCAAAACGTTGTCATTTAGGGGAGAAGGAGACCAAGCAATTTTGGTCGTGGCCGCTGGAGATGCGAAAGTCGATAATAAGAAGTTCCGGAAAATGTTTGGGTTCAAGGCAAGGATGTTATCTCCAGAAGAAGTTCTTGAACAGACCGGACATGCAATCGGGGGTGTCTGCCCATTTGGATTGGCAAATGAACTGGATGTTTACTTGGATGTTTCGATGAAACGGTTTGAGACAGTTTTCCCGGCTTGCGGGAGCGCGAACTCAGCCATTGAACTTTCACTCGGGGATTTATTTCAATTCTCAAAAGCAAAGGACTGGGTAGATGTTTGCAAGGACTGGGAACAAGAAGTGAATGAAGATATGCAGAAACATATCATTTGAATGAAGGAATAAAGTCCACTTCATGTGGACTTATTTCTGATAGTGGGGAGTTATTAGGTTCTAATGAATGAGGATAGAATGCTAATGATGGAGGGTCATGGATGTCCAATGTAGAGTACAAAAACAATAATAGTAGTTATCACAGTCTTAAAAATCTATATGAGGAAAATATCACGGTCAGAAGCATAGCCCAAGAGTTTGAGTTTTGTGGAAAAGATGAATCGGCCATTGATATCAAAAATGTAATGGAGGAAAAACACTTTGATACATTGGCCGTGAAAGACCAGGGGGAAATCGTTGGTTATATCGATAGACATGAACTTGGCGAAGGGAACATTTCGGATTATATGAAGCTCTTTTCCCCAAGGGAACTTGTATCGGATTCAACGCCCTTGATCCAATTGTTAGGCATTTTTAAGAAGAAAACGAGGGTATTCGTGTTAGAGAATAATTCAATCAAAAAGTTAATCACGCATGCCGACCTCCAAAAACCACCAATCAGGATGCTGATTTTTGGCTATATCACTTTATTGGAAATGAGACTTAGTGATATTATCATGCATCGATTCGGGGGTGAAAGCTGGTATCCGATGATTAGTGAGGATCGTCTACATAAGGCAAGTGAATTATATGAAAGGAGAATGGAGAAAAATGAGGAGATTAATTTAATTGAATGTCTACAAATTAGCGATAAATTCGACATTATTCATAAAGATAAAGAGTTGAGAACATTTTTTCAAATCCCATCCAAAAGTAAAGGGAAGAAAGATGCCAATGCCATCAGGAAGTTACGGGATAAGATTTCACATGCTAATGAACTTGGGATGGATATGTCTTGGATTGAAATCATAGAAGTGGTCGAAATCTGTGGCCGCTTGCTGGAAATCTCTGAGTCCTATCATTATGAATGGTAAACAGATAGAAGGAGTGAACAGAAAGGGAGAGTGCTGGTTGCTCCATTTTCAATATCCCGGAAAACCTTGAGGAAGTCGTTAGGAGAACCTGTTAGTATGCGGTTCTTTTTTTGTTGCGGAAAAAAGCTGCCTGAATGGAAGGCAGCTTTTCTCGGTCTTTAAAATTCAGGCAGTTCATCCAGATTATTTTCTTTAATGCCATCAGGCTCACTTCGTAAAATGTCCCGACCATATTTATGAAAGACATCTACGTTGGCGAGTGCTCCGGCCTTGGCTTCTGAAAGAGCGGTGGGATAGTCCAGTTCCCGTCCGGTATTTGTCTTGATGGCGATGATATTATCTTCCTCATTCTTCCGTACGGCGACAATTTCTTCTTTATCGTTCCCACCTTGTTGGTTCGCTTGTGGCGTTCCTTGTTGTTTGTAGGATTCATAGGCTTCTTCAAATGTGTCCATTGTACACCTCCTCTTTATAGGGTGAACCATTTCTCCAGC
The DNA here is from genome assembly GCF_050277925.1 of Peribacillus sp. NPDC097264. Lineage (NCBI taxonomy): Bacteria > Bacillati > Bacillota > Bacilli > Caryophanales > Bacillaceae > Peribacillus > Peribacillus sp. NPDC097264. Next base: position 26,417 of record NZ_JBNNSR010000013.1, on the reverse strand, counting down.
AATATACGAACTGGTTTTCGTCATCATTGAGCCGGATTTCTGTCATAATGGGCCGAATTTTCGGCTAGGGTTTACGTTTGAACCTAACTTGATTGGACTTTTCTGTTTGGCATGGCACTTGCATTATAAATAAGTGGAAGTGAGAAAAACACGGACCTAAGGGAGGAATAGAATCATGAATGTAAATCAGGGGACAAGTACGGTGGAATCGAAAACATTGAAGGATGTTAAAACAATGAAGGCAGCGGTCGTCAATGAATTTAAACAAGAGCTTGAAATTAAGGATGTACCGATTCCGGATTTAGAGTATGGTGAGATTTTAGTTAAAATTAAGGCATGTGGCGTATGTCACACGGATTTACATGCAGCACATGGCGACTGGCCGGTGAAGCCAAAGCTCCCGCTTATTCCTGGACATGAAGGAGTAGGGATTATCGAGAAGGTAGCAGAGGGCGTCACAACATTGAAAGTCGGTGACCGAGTAGGAATTCCATGGCTTTATTCGGCATGTGGCGACTGTGAATACTGTTTGACGGGTCGTGAAACGCTCTGCTTGGATCAACTCAATGCAGGATATTCGGTGGACGGAGGATATGCGGAATATTGTAAGGCACCGGCAAAATATGTTGTCAAGGTTCCGGAAGGGCTAGATTTTGCCGAGGTCTCCCCAATTTTCTGTGCAGGTGTGACGACGTATAAAGCGCTTAAGGTTTCAGAAGCAAAACCAGGGGACTGGGTCGCAATCTATGGTATTGGCGGACTTGGGCATGTTGCGCTTCAATATGCGAAGGCGATGGGATTCAATGTCATTGCCGTCGATATTCAAGATGATAAGCTTGAGCTGGCAAAAGAACTAGGAGCGGATTATACAGTGAATGGGTTGAAGAGCGACCCCGTTCAAGCAATTAAGGATAAAGTTGGTGGCGTACAAGCAGCTATTTCTGTTGCCGTAACGAAAAAAGCATTTGAACAGGCTTACAGTTCAGTCAAAAGAGGCGGAACACTCGTCGTGGTCGGATTGCCGAATGATGAACTTCCTATCCCTATTTTTGATACGGTATTAAATGGGGTAACGGTGCGAGGTTCAATCGTTGGTACAAGAAAAGATTTACAAGAATCTCTTCAATTTGCGGCAGATGGAAAAGTACGGACGAATATTGAAACAAGACAGCTTGATGAAATCAATGATGTGTTTAAAATGATGGAAAAGGGTGAAATTAACGGTCGTATCGTTTTAACAATGGAATAGAAAAAAATGAAAGGGTATCCTATTAATGGGGGCACCCTTGTTCATATAAGAGTCAGGTATGTTTTTTTTCATTTAGTATATAACGTAATTTCCTCATTGAAATCTGTAGGCGCTTGGCGGCTTCATTCCGGTTTCCAAACGTTTTTTGAAGGGTTTGCAGGACGAGCTCTTTTTCGATGGTAGATTCGAACTGTTTGATTTCCAAGAGTATGTTTTCAAGCGTCAGCTCATCTTTTTCATTAAAATCGGCTACAAGTTTCTTCCGCCATTCTTCGAGAGGGTTTTCAGGAGAGTGAAGATCCATTGTAGCTTGTTTCTTGGATGAAATGACCTGATGGGTAGGGAGAACGATATCGTCCGCAGTGATATCCTGTCCATGATCTGCGAGGGTTAAGGTTCTCATCACGGTATTAGATAGCTCACGTATATTTCCGGGCCAGTCGTATAGCTGTAATTTTTCGATAGCCTCTTGTGAAAAGGATACATCTGCCTGACCATTCCTTTCGACCAGATGCTCGACAAGTAGAGGGATATCCTCTTTTCTATGACGTAATGCTGGTATTTCAAGAGTGACAACATTCAGGCGGTAAAATAGATCCTCCCGAAATTTATTGTTTTCTACTGCTTGCTGAAGATTTTCATTAGTGGCAGCTACCAATCGTGCGTTGGTCCGTAATGTCCCACTGCTTCCGACCCGCATAAATTCCCTAGTTTCCAGGACCCGCAGAAGCTTGACTTGGATGGCTGGACTGGCATCAGCAATTTCATCAAGGAAAAGGGTTCCATTTCCGGCTATTTCAAAAAAGCCTTTTCGTTGTTGGGTTGCACCGGTGAATGCGCCTTTTTCATGGCCGAATAATTCACTTTCAAGCAGGGATTCTGAAATGGCTCCACAATTAATCGCGATAAAGGGCTCGTGGTTACGCGGGCTTGCTGAGTGAATGAAGCGGGAGAGCACCTCTTTACCCGTTCCCGTTTCCCCTTCTATTAAGACATTAACCGATTTTTGAGCGACTTTGAACGCCATTTCTGTCAGTTCTTTCATTATGACACTTTCACCGACGATGAGACCGGAGTCCCTGGCCAGTTTCTGAAAGAAATGCTGATTCACATCCGTGTTTTCATTCAGGAGGTTTTCAATCTGCTTTTCTAATACCTCAATATCGGCAAAGGGTTTTTCCATATAATCACTTGCGCCAAGTTTCATAGCGCGGACGGCGGTCTTGACTGTGCTGTAACCAGTCATGATGAGTGCCTTGCAACGAGGTTGTTTTTGTTTGAGATGTTGTAAAAGGGAAAGGCCGTCACAATCAGGAAGCTTCAAATCAATCATCGCAGCATCATAATGCTCCTGATTAAAATCGATTGCATAAAAGTCCTTTCCACTATGTATGACGTGTACGTTGTATCCTTTCATCGTAAAAAGCCGGGATAAAAAGGTACCCACCTCTTTTTCATCGTCCACTACAAGTAAATGAATCATGTTATTCACTCCTCTCATCTTCTGTCGGTAGGGGGATCTTCAGTGAAAATATACTTCCTTGGCCTGGCGTACTCCATACGTCAATTTTGCCGCCATGATCTTTCGCGATGCCAAGACTAACAGACAACCCCAGTCCAGTCCCCTTGTCGCGGTCTTTTGTCGTATGAAAAGGGTGGAAAATAAGAGGGAGGCGCTCGGCTTCAATTCCTGTCCCATTATCAGCCACCTGGACGATCATATATTCCTCTTCTAAAAAGGTCTGGATGGTGATTGTTTTTGGGGCTGATTCATCAAGATCACTCAAGGCATCCTTGGCATTCAATAACAAGTTGATGATAATCTGTTCAATCTGCTGTTGGCTGCCCTTGATGTACGGCAGGTCTTCCTGTAGGGAAAGGTGAATGAATATTTGTTTCTTCTCGAGTTGGAACTTCAGCAAGTTCAAAACTTGGTGGATGGCTTCGTTCATAGAATAATAGTGGAACTTGTATTCATCCTGCCGTGAAAAGGTAAGCAGACTTTTTACGATTTGCCTGCATCGGTCGCCGCAATTTTGGATATCGGTTAGCAGGTTGTAATCATGGTGTTCCGGAAGTGTGCTTCTCAATAAAAGCTGAGAGTTACCAATGATGGCGGTTAATGGACTATTCAATTCATGGGCTATTCCCGCTGCCATTTCACCGATGGCCCCTAGCTTGTCGGCATGAAGTAATTGAGCTTCCATTTTTCTTCTTTCGGTAACATTTTTATAATAAGCGATAACCCCGTATACTTGCTGTTCCTTGTTTTGAATGGGATAGGCGTGCATTTCCATTATGGCTCCTTGCTGAAGAAGGAGTTCCTGAAACCCTGGCTTATCAAGTGAGAAGGTTTCTTGAACGAGAGCTTGAGAGGCCTTTTTCAAAGGTTCTAATTCAAAAAAATCCTTGGCTGCATCATTGGATTTGTAGACCCCACCCTCCCGGTCAAAGACGACAATCATATCTTCTACCGCCTTAAAGGTATCCTCCCATTCCTGCTTAGAATGAAGTACTTCCATATAGAGCAGAGCATTTTCGAAAGTAAGCGCTAGCTGATTGGATAGTTGCTTTAGAAAATCTAACTCCTCTTTGAGCCATGCTGTGTTATTCTTCCTGCCGAAGGTTAAAATCCCGATTTCTTCATTTTTTCCGTACACAGGAATCAAGAGGAGCGTTTCTATCTGAAGGGACAGAAGTTGTTCTTTTTCTGGATAAGTAGGGAGCATCTCGACGTTTATCAGGATCGGCTCCTTTATCGAATGTAATTGGTCTTTGGATTCAATGTTAAGCTCGCATGGTTCATTAGGGCATATATGGAGTAGAGTCGGATCTTCTTCATATAAAATAATGAAATGACAGTCATCAAATGAGACCAGTCGTTTTAGTTTATCGACTACATTTCGAAGAATAAGATGAATATCCAAGTCTCCGTTCATGTTCTTGGTAATATCATTCATGATTTCAAGTTGTAGATTCTTCTTTTTTAACTCATCGACGGTCTTCTTTAGTTCAGTGTAGTATGTTTTTTTCGAAGACCGTACACCGGTCATTAAATCTATCATTTCATTTTTGTTCATGGTTGCACCTCCTATAGGGCTGTAAGGAGCAATTGTTTAATCTGTTCTATGGACATATCACGAGGATTTGTAATCATGCAGGCATCATCAATAGCGGTCATGCCTATTAGTTCAATCATATCCGTAGTAATGCCGACATCCCCTAAACTTAGAGGCACGCCTATATCTTGGGATAACTCCCGAACGAAGGCAACAGCGGCGGCGCCTGATTGTTGCTCTGTTAAGGTCCGTGTGTCGATTCCCATGATTTCCGCAATATGGCTGAATCGCCTAGGGGAAGCAATTCGGTTGAAATCCATGACATGGGGGAGAAGGATTGCATTGATTTCCCCATGTGGAAGCAGGTACTTTCCGCCGATGGCATGGGAAATCGCATGGGCGGCTCCTAAAATGGCGTTGGAAAAGGCAAGTCCGGCTTGCAGGCTAGCCATGGCCATCGCCTCTTTTGCTTCTTCATTATTTTTAGATGCAACAGAAGGGCGTAGGTAACGGGAGACGATGGAGAGGGCGTTCTGTGCTTGAACATCAGTAAGTGGTGTTGCTGCGATAGAAACATAGGCTTCAATGGCGTGAGTCAAAACGTCCATACCCGTTGCCGCAGTCAAGTCTGGATCCAAAGTTGTCAACGTAGCCGGATCGATGATGGCAATATCGGGTACGAGCGACTTTGAGATGATCGTCATTTTCTTCTCGCGGAACGAATCGACAATCACCGAAAATTGGGAGACTTCCGAGCCGGATCCAGCCGTGGTCATGATCATCACCATGGGTGGAAGAGGCGAATGGACTTTATCGACCCCTTCATAATCACTGGTGACTCCGCCGTTTGATGCCAATAAAGCGACCCCTTTGGCGACATCCAGCGCACTTCCTCCGCCAACCCCTATGATGGCATCACACTCATGATTATGAAACGTCAAACAGCCGGCTTCTATTTCACGGTCTTTAGGATTTGTCGTTGCATCGATAAAGGAAGCGTAGGCAAGTCCTGCATCTTGACAGGATTTTATGACGATATCCAGCCAGCCGGCATTGGCTACACCAGGGTCACTTACAATCAGCACCTTTTTGGCCCCTAAACGTAGGCATGCCTCTCCCGCTTGCTCTATCGAACCTTTTCCAAAAATCACTTCAGGCATCACGAATTTAGTAATGGACATCCTCGCCCCTTCTTCCCTGATTAAAGTCGTATTCTCTTTGTACTACTTTCCAGAAAAAAAGCTAAATTCCTGTATGTTCGAAAGAATTTTTATATAGGATGACAAAAAATAAATCGTATCCCAGCGTAAACGCTTATAAAAGGTATTATAGACTAGCGGGGAAATGGGATAATTAGGATGAATATACCTATTTTAAATATTCTGAATAATTTACAATGGATTATAAGAATCTATTGAAATTAGGAGGAAATCTATGAAAAAACCATTTCTATCTCTTACATTAGCTACTACGTTAGCGTTGGGAGGCGTTAGTAGTACCACTGCATTGGCGGCACCTGCTCATTCATCTCCGAGTGAAAAAGCCCCCTCCACAGATAAGCAAATTGTTAAGAGAATCAATGTCGACAAAATCTACAAGAATATTGAATACCTCTCGCAAACACCTCGCGTGGCTGGGACAGAATCGGAGTATAAAGCGGTCCAGTTCATCAAAAAGCAGTTTAAGTCATATGGCTACAAAGCGGATATTGAAGAGTTTCAATTCTTATCCTACACAGATCCTGACAAGGTGGAACTGGCTTTCGACGGATATGATGGGGAAGTTCAACCAAAACATTTAACCTATTCAGTAAATGGGGACGTTTCAGGTGATGTGGTATACGCTGGATTAGGAACGTTGGAGGAGCTTGAACAAGCCAATGTTGCCGGAAAGATTGCTCTCATACAACGAGGAAGCCTTTCTTTTGCTGAGAAAGTAGTGAATGCAGCTCAAAAAGGGGCTGTGGGAGTCATCATTTACAATAATGCAGAGGGAGATTTAAACGGGACACTCGGAGGAGTCAATGACCAATATGCACCGTCTGTCACAATTACGAAAACGGCAGGTGAAGCAGTCGTAGCAAAATTGGAAAATGGAGAAAAGGTGAAGGCCTCCTTGAAAATCGAGGGTGCTTCTTCGGGAGAAAAAACGTCCTATAATGTAGTGGCAACGAAAAAAGCAACCAAGAATATAAAGGCGAAGAAGAGTGACATCATATATGTAACCGGACATCATGATTCAGTAGCTGGGGCACCAGGTGCAAATGATGATGCATCAGGAACTTCTGTCACGCTTGAGCTTGCCCGTGTTCTGAAGGACCTGCCTACAGACACGGAAATTCGCTTCATCACCTTTGGAGCAGAGGAAAATGGATTGCTAGGTTCGCAGGATTATGTGGACAATCTATCAGAAGATGAAATCAATAGAAGCATTGCGAACTTCAACTTGGATATGGTCGGTAGTAGGGATGCGGGGGACTTGATCCTCTTGACGAATGATGGTGAACCGAATCTAGTAACGGATCTTGCACAGGCTTCTAGCAAGAGACTGAACGGTGTAGCTACCCCTTATGGAGAGGGAGGTCGAAGTGACCATGTATCCTTCTCTGAAGCAGGTATCCCTGCTGCCTTGTTCATCCACAATCCATCAGAGCCTTGGTATCATTCCCCAGATGATACGATTGATAAAATCTCAAAAGAAAAGCTTCAAGATGTAGCACGTATTGCGGGGACAGCGGTCTATGACCAAGCAAAAGTGCAAGAGAAAAAACCGAAACCGAAACATAAAAAAGGTAAGAAACAAAGAATGCCTCATTTACACTTCAAACAGGATATTAGATAAAAATGAAAGCCAAGAGGATGCAGATTGCATCCTTTTTTTGATTTATTTAAAAAAAAGGAGGTGAAAAGACTTAATCCTATATCGAGATTGTTGTGATGAAATTCCTATAAAACTACTAAAGTAGCGTATTTATCCCTATTTATCTCTCGGACTTTAATCCTTATAATGAAAAATATGTAAAATATGACATTTGTTTATTCGAGAAATTATTTATGAGGTGATTCTTTTGGGATACGTACAAGGACGGAGTGATGTTCACTCTACGTTTTTCTTTAGTGAAATGGATAGTATAAATGGGAAGAATACCCGATTAGAACAGAAGGATACATGTAGAAATATCCGATTTAAAGAAGTTGGTGTTGTAAATGACGACAATTAAACTGAATCATTCCGCCGTGACAAAGCAAGTGGGCCAGGTGAAAATGGCCGTGGATGGGACGGCAATGGGGCACTGCCGGCCGATCAGCTCGGCAATAACGATCTGAGCTTTACATCGAATTGGGAGGAAAGGGAAACCAATCTGGAAAAGACCTTCAATCAATACCTGACGATCGTCAAAAAGAATCTGGAAGACACCCGGGCCAACGTGGATTTACTGAAAGAGCAGGATGAAGCCATCACCCATACTGCACAGGGGTATCAGCCATTATGACGATATTCGAAGCTAAGCCTTTGAAGTCGGCCGTCAAGTCACGGGCCAAGCAATATGAGGACCTCAAGGGGCAGGTCGAAACGCTTAAAAAGGAAATCCAGGGAATCGTCGACCTTGATGAAGAATTGGCCGGAGCCGGGGCGACGGCCATCAAGAACTTTTATCGGGCACAGGTCACCGTGGCGAATGCCTGGATCGAATTATTCACCACGCAAATCAGTTTCCTAAAAGGCATTCCGGCCATATTGGAAGAAGCGGACCTATCCGGTGAAACCGTGGTCGAGGTGCCCTTTTTAGAGGGGGAAGTGACCCATGGTCTTTCCAATGCCAAATCGATGGTGAACCAGCAGTCCACCGATCTCCAGAAGATTTTTCAAAACATTGATGATATCCTTCCACTTACGGTGTTCAAACAAGAAGATTTCCATGAGAAAATGGAAAAAGCCGAAAAAGAAAAGAATACGACCATCAAGAAAGTGAAGGATGTAGACAGTAAACTGGTCGAGGAATATGAAGTGAGCGAGGACCAGGAAAAAGTGGCCATTGGACTTGTGCAGGCTCTCATTGAAGCCACCAGTCAGGACGGTACCATTTCCCCGATGAACTTCAACCAAAGCGCCTTTCAAGTGAGTGCAGCCTATCAAGTGAAGGATGAAGTGGCCGAGAACATGAAAGGCTACCGGGAGTTTAAGAAACAAGAGGCCGAAGCCCGGAAGCTCGAAAAGGAAATGGAAGCAATCTATGCAGGGCTGGCCAAACAGAATATTAAAAGCAATCGAAGCGATGATTCAATAATGGATTCAAATACTGGGGACTATGCTTTAACATTTGAAGGGAAAAGGAAGGTACTTGGTGGTAACGGTTCAGGAACTCCGGATGGCCTAGCCCCATATGCCATAGCGGCAACTGATTTCCTTCTAGGCGATATAGCTACTATGATTGGTCCCGGTTCCACTACAAATGAAAGAATAACAGCTGCAGCGTTCACTTTCATTAAACCCATAAAAGTCTTAGATAAGGGTCATGATGTGCTAAAAGGTGTTAAGATTAAGGATGCTGGTAAGGGTATAGATAATGCTAAAGATATAAACAAATTAACTGTTGATGATATACCAACTGCAAAGAATGGGAATTTTAATAAATTCTTCAATTCCCTTACAAGTAATGAACTAGACGAACTTTGGAAAGATAAAAAGATTAGAAAGAAAATTGAACGTCAGCTTAGAGAACCTGGAGGTTTACATGAATGGCACTTAGTTTCAAGAGCTCCGCAATTTAAGTGTTGGAATATTGGTGCTGAAGAGATTAAAGACTTAAGAACAGCTATATCCGATGTCAAATTTGTCAATCCAAAGGGTGTTCACGGAGGATTAGGCTCAACTAAAGCACATAATGAATTGTTAGCAATAATAGATACTTCTAGCGACTATAATACATTTGTTAGACGGCTTAATAATTGGGCTAATTATAGATTAGAGGGTGGAGTTTCGTCTTTACCACAAGGTCTAAGATTAAAGTAGGAGGGTACTATAATGGAAAAACAAGGATGGGTTTCAATTTGGTTAGGGAATATTAACGATGAGGACCCAATAGGAGAGTATGTTGATTTAACGTATGATGAGGATGGCGAGTCTGTCCCTTCCCAATTCTTTATCGATTTTAATATTGATATGGATGAAACTGATGAGGATACAATAGAAAAAGCAGTCTATAAGAATAGTAGTAGTGATATATCAGCATTATTAGATGGGTGTTCGTATGAAGAAATTGTCATCCCAAAAATCCAGAAAAGTATAAACCTAAAGAAATCATATAATGCAGTAATTTTAATATATAATTTTGAATATAACAATGAAATTAGTTCAACTGGTGCTTTTGATTTTATTGCTACTACTAATTATGAATAAGAGAACTCTTAAAGGTTCTAATTAGTAAGTCTCCAGGCAAAGAGATTGATATACCTGAGATAATGTAATTTATGTGAAACCTTGATTGGCAAAGTTTGAAGAGATACCTAGTGACGAATGAACTATTTATTACTTACAGAATAGAGATAACCCTTGCAATCCCAAATTTGATGTTTTTACAAATTATATAGTACGTACAACACCTTTTAAACGTATGCCCAATTTACTCTTAATTTTGTTAAGTAAATAACCATAATATCATCAGTTACCACCATTTTATTCTCCAAAGCTATACCTAAGGGACAACTGATTTAGAGGATAATTTTCTAACTAAATATGATGAGGGATGTTTGGTTATCCGCAGACTTTTTAGTTTATCTTACTTGTGGACATTGAATAAATACGAAGGTAAGTAAAACATATTTGGAAGGAATAATTTTAATAGGCAAAACATAAAACCTAGACGAATAAGTGGTCTAGGTTTATATGTGTTTAATATACACTTCAAGGTTTTTAGCTTCAGAAGGATATATCACTTCTTTATAGGTTTTGATGAAGGGATAAAAACCCTCTACCTGTTTTATTTTAAATAGGCTTGGGTTGTTTTAAGAGCTCGAATATTGCTATTGTAGGGATATTCATATTAAGAAGCGGAGATGTGTTTCTTTGATACATATATTAATTGCAGATGATGATCGGCATATTCGAGAGTTACTGAAATTTCACTTAGAAAAAGAAGGATACATGGTGTTCGAAGCGAAGGATGGGAATGTGGCTTCCTTATTATTAGAGAAAGAACGGATTCATCTGGCTGTTGTGGATATCATGATGCCTTATAAAAACGGACTGGATCTTTGTAAGGAGATACGCGATCAATATGATTTACCGGTTATTTTACTTACGGCTAAGGATCAGCTCATTGATAAAGAAAAGGGATACTATGCCGGGACGGATGATTATCTCGTTAAACCCTTCGAGCCACAAGAGCTTTTATTTAGAATAAAAGCGCTTTTGCGACGGTACCGTATGGTGAATGCTGAGTTAATAACATTAAATCAAACCATCATCGACCGAAGAAGTTATGAAGTCCGAATTCAGGGAAATACATTGCTTCTTCCGCTTAAGGAGTTTGAACTGCTTGCTCAATTAGGGAGTTTTCCCGATCAGGTTTTTACGCGGGAGCAACTTATCGAACTTGTGTGGGGAGCAGATTTTGAAGGGGATGACCGGACGGTGGATGTTCATATCAAACGGTTACGTGAACGATTCACAGGACGTACGGATGATTTTGTCATCACGACTGTCAGGGGATTGGGATACAAGCTGGGGGTCAAAAAATAGTGAAAACACTCTATTTTCGAATCGTTGTCCAAACGATCTTAATCATGGTGCTTGCTAGCGTCATTGCTTTTTTACTTTCTAATGTGTATTACCATCAAGTTCTTAAACCCTACAATGGAGAGAAAATCAGCAAGGTCGCAAGGGAGATCGTTTCTTTGTATGAGGAAAATCCTGATCAGGATATTGATGCTTATTTAAACCATGTATCAGGATTGCATTACCAGCTGTACTTAATCAATGAACAGGGTAAGGCTACTTCTTATGGCAAATCGTTTCATCAAACGGATTTGGATGGGGATACGGTTTCTGATGTCTTGAACGGGAAAGTCTATGAAGGGATTGAAACCTATAATAACGGGCTGTTCATTACCGGTTTTTTTGAAGATGCATTAGAAAATAGTATTGGGGTTCCGCTGAACGTGGATGGCGAAAAATACGCCTTGTTCGTTAGGCCTGATATTGAAAAGCAGTTTGGGGAAATTCGCTTTTTCCTGGCCGTTTTGCTCGTTCTTATGATCTTACTTAGTTTCTTTTTCATTATTTTTAACACACGTTTTCTAGTTAAGCCCATTACCAAATTAACGGAAGCGACAAAAAGGATTGCTGATGGGGATTATAGTGGTGAATTGAACGTTACCCGTGGTGATGAAATTGGGGATTTGGCGAAACATTTTTCGAAAATGACTCAGAGCATCCAACGATTGGAAGACATGAGACAGGAATTCGTTTCCAATGTTTCACATGAAATTCAATCTCCGCTCGCCTCGATCCAGGGCTTCTCCCAAACCCTGCAATCGGAAGAGTTAACGAAGGAAAAACGAAAGGAGTACTTGTCCATTATTGAAAAGGAGAGTCGGCGTATGTCGGCAATGAGTAAGCAGCTTCTGATTCTCGCTTCATTGGATAAAGGAGACGATCCCCTACAGCGTACAAGCTTTGATTTAGCTCAGCAAATAAGGCAAGTGCTGTTCATGCTGGAATGGAGTTGGCGGGAAAAAGACATGGTGATTGAAATGGATCTACCATCCACCATGATTTCTGCAGACGAGAAGCTGTTAATTCAAGTATGGACAAACCTGATAACGAATAGCATTAAGTACTCTGAAAGTGGGGGTTCAATCATTATACGCATCAAAAAAATTGGCCGGATGGTCGAAGTGATCATTAAAGACACCGGTATGGGGATAGCTGATGAAGAGCTTCCTCATATTTTTGAACGGTTTTATAAAGTTGATAAAATGCGTAATCGCAGTGAGAACGGGAGCGGCATAGGTCTTTCCATTACGAAAAAGACGGTGGAACTTCACGGTGGAACGATTGCGGTTCAGAGTGAACTTGGGGAAGGGTCTACTTTTTATGTTCGTTTGCCGCTTATGTAATCAATTGTTCATCTTCCATTCATAATGATTCATTACAATCGATGTATACCACATGAACATAAGGGATTGGATGTTCAAACGGTAACAAAAGAATTGGGAGATGAAAAAATGTTTTTAGCAATACGTGAGCTGAAACATTCAAAGGTGCGTTACTTACTGATCGGGTTGATCATGGTTTTGGTCGCATGGCTGGTCTTTATCATTTCTGGATTGGCTAATGGACTTTCAGCTGAAAATGCTTCATCGATACAAGGCATGGATGCTGACTATTTCATGATGGAGTCTAACGTGGAGCATAAACTAAACCGATCTACTATTCCGCTGGATACATTAAGTGAGGTTCGTTCTTCAACGGGTGTTGAAGGAGCGGAGGCCCTGGGTCAAATGATGTTGACCTTCAATAAAGAAGGTACATCGAAAAAGACGGATGTCACGATTTTTGCAACGGATGCCAATGGGTTCCTTGCACCCAAAATCGTGGAAGGGAAAAGCTATGATAATAAGAAGAAAGGCGATATAGTAGCCAATGATTCTTTAAAAGAGGACGGCTATAAGGTAGGGGATACGGTAGTAGATGAATTATCCGGTAACAAATTCACTATCGTAGGATTCACCGAAAATCAATCCTACAGCCATACACCTGTTGTATACATGAACGTTAAGGGATGGCAGGGGATTAATCCTCGGTTGAAAAACACGGACGCAATTAGCACAATTGCGGTTCAAATGGATCAAGTAGGTCCGTTGAAGTCTGTGTCTGATGTGGATCTCATTACGAAGGATGAGATGCTTCAAAGTATCCCGGGATTTAAAGAAGAACAAGGTACATTGGCGATGATGATAGCCTTTCTGTTTGTGATTGCTGCATTTGTTCTTGCTGTGTTCTTCTATGTCATCACTTTACAGAAGACGAATCAATTTGGAGTCATGAAAGCACTCGGAGCAAGTACTGGCTACCTTGCAAAAAGTATCGTGGGCCAAGTGTTCATGCTTGCGGTGGTATGTATAGCAAGTAGTGTTGCACTAACATACGGGGTCACTTTCATCATGCCAGAAGGAATGCCTTTTGAATTAAGTACTTCTTTGGTCATTCAATATTCGATTCTTTTATTGATTGTTTCGGTATTGGGTTCCTTGTTATCACTATATCGAGTGTCAAAAATTGATGCCATTGAAGCCATTGGGAGGGTAGCATGATGAATCATAAACTATCATTCGATCACGTCAGCAAAATTTACGGTGAAGGTGAGAATATCGTGAGGGCTCTTGACGATGTTACCTTTCAAGTGAAAGCTGGGGAATTTGTGGCCGTTGTTGGTCCATCAGGTTCGGGGAAAAGTACTTTCCTCTCTATAGCAGGTGCTTTACTTTCCCCAAGTAAAGGTAGTTTGCTTTTAAATAATGAGGATATAACATCATTTTCTCCGAAGAAATTAACACGTGTCCGTCTAGAGAAAATTGGCTTTGTTTTTCAATCATCCAATCTTGTTCCGTACCTTACCGTACGTGACCAGCTTCTGCTTATTTCAGAACTGATTGGGCAACGTGACAAGAAAGCTGTGAAAAAAGCTGATGAATTACTTAGTCATCTCGGACTTAGTCATCGGTGCAATCATTTGCCAGAAGAGCTTTCAGGCGGTGAACGTCAACGGGTAGCAATTGCGCGGTCGTTGATGAATAATCCAGACATCATTTTAGCAGATGAACCCACTGCAAGCCTTGATTCAAAGCGGGGGCGAGAGGTAGTGGAAATGCTTGCGACCGAGGTGAAGTTAAGAAACAAGGCAGCCATCATGGTGACGCATGATGAGAGAATGTTAGATTTGTGTGACCGTGTCGTCAACATTACGGATGGCAAGATTCTTCTATAAAAGAGGTAGTATGCAGGCTACTGTATTCCGGTTTAGCGGGAGTACAGTGGCCTTTTACCATTCCTGATTTAAGAGATGAATTATTTTAACAGATTAAGAAAATCAATGAAGGAATCAATTACGTGTTACTATATAGCAAGGAAATTGTTTATATAAAGGCGGGTAAGTTACATATGAAAAAGACTTCTTTAGATGTTCTCATTATAATAATAGGTGCGTTCATTTTTGCGTTGGCAATCAATCTTTTCGTTATTCCCAATGATCTCGGTGAAGGTGGAGTAACGGGGATTACCATCATTTTATTCTATTTATTCCAGTGGTCACCGGGCCTGGTAAGTTTCATTATGAATGCATTCCTTCTGATTGTCGGATATAAATTTTTATCGAGGATTACAACCATTTATACGATTATTGCCGTCACCTTCCATTCTCTTTTTCTACATTTAACGGAGAATTGGAACGTTTCTTCGGATGAAATCGTAATCAATGCCATATTTGGCGGTGTGTTTGCTGGTGTAGGAATTGGTTTGATCATTCGGGTGGGCGGTACGACGGCAGGTTCTACCATTCTTGCTCGGATCACAAATAAATATTTAGGCTGGAGCATAAGTTATGGGTTATTGTTCTTTGATATAATCGTGGCCGTCTCATCCTATTTCATTATCGGTGCGGAAGGTCTCATGCTAACCATCCTTATGCTATATATTGGAACGAAAGTAATGGAGTTCATCATTGAGGGTGTAAACCCGAAAAAGGCAATCACCATCATCTCGAAAGAAGCAGATCTCATTGCGAAACAAGTAACGGTTAAAATGGATAGAGGGGTCACAGTTTTTGATGGACATGGCTACTATACGAAAGATGCGAAGGAAATTCTATATATTGTCATTAGTAAACAAGAGGTCGTCAAGTTAAAGAGAATTGTTCAGTCTACCGATAGCCAAGCTTTTATCGCGATACATGATGTAAGGGATGTATTTGGTGAGGGGTTCGTGGATATTTCGAAGTCATAAAATCATTTTGGGAGCCGGATTGGGCTCCTTTTTTTATATGGATAAACGGACTTTATTTCAAGGGGCCTAGGCAGGTCTTTTTTTATTTCCCTGAAAATGACAAAAAAATCTGTGAATTTTGAATAAATTGTTATATTATGTAAGTAAGAATCCAACCATCATGAGGAATACAGCCATTATATATGGAGGTGTTTAGCATGATTCTTTTAAAAGTGGATGACAGAAAGTTTGGGAAGAGCAATATTAAGTACAGCATAGTGGATAAGGAAACGGATGAATTACTTATTAGTGGTGTGTTCGAGGAATTTGGACAAGCAAGTGATAAATATTACGAATTGAAGGAAGAGTATGGGTCTTCCAACGTGAAAATGGTTTTGAAGTGAATGGAAGGGAAGCCTTTTGGTTTCCCATTTCTCTAATGAAATACAGCTTGCATTCTGAATGGTTGAAAAAGATGAAGAAATACCCAGAATGGATATCCGTTCAAATTATATAATCAGGAGAAGGAATAATTCTTGGGTATTCAATCATATAATTTAGAAGAAGAAACGTAATATATTCGTAGACTTATACATTTAATTGTAAGTAATGTCATTAAGTGGTAATATAAAGAAAAAGAAATGTAACCGATTACAATTAGGTTTGTAAGGTGGTGGTTTATCTTTCAATAGAATAGTGAAATGACAGTTTATAAGATATCTACTTTTCATACTTTATGCAAACGTTTTCTTAAAAGGAATAGGAAATTACGGAAAAAGGGAGAGTTGATAGGCATGAAGCGTAAAAAATGGTATGGGGGAATCTTTTCTATTTTATTGATATTTAGTGTGGTCTTGGCAGGTTGCTCTTCTTCTACTGGCGGGGACAGTGATTCCGATAATAAAGATAAAGTGACGCTGGATATTTTCCAATTTAAAGTAGAGTTTAAGCCGCAATTTGAGACTCTGGCCAAGCAGTATGAAAAAGAGAACCCAAATGTGAAAATCAAAGTATCGACAGTTGGCGGCGGGAATGATTATAAATCAGCCATTACCGCAAAATTTGCTTCCGGTGAGGAACCAGCGGTGTTTAATATTGGCGGACCGATCGATGTGGAACAATATAAAGATAGATTATCAGATTTGAAGGATACGAAAGCTGCAGAGGCAGCACTGGATGGGACGTTGGATGGCGTTGAAGAGGACGGGCAGATTCTTGGGCTTCCATTCAATCAGGAAGGGTATGGCCTGATTTATAACAAAAGGGTCTTTAAAGAAGCCGGAATCAAGGCGGAAGAACTTACAAGCTATACAGCTCTAGAGGATGCAGTGAAGAAGCTGGATTCACAGAAAGGCAAATTGAAGCTTGATGCAGTATTCGCGTATCCGGTCAAAGAGAAATGGGTAACGGGAAACCATTTATCCAATGTCTTTTTAGCACCGGAGTTTGATGGAAACGTGTTGACGGCAAGCAAGGCGGAAACCGTCAAGTTCTCGGATGGAGACAAGTTCAAACAACTGGTCGATATTCAAAATAAATATTCTGTTCAGCCAACGGCAAGCCTTGATTACTCCCAACAAGTAGAAGAGTTATTCTCCCTTGAAAAGGTTGCAATCATCCAGCAAGGGAACTGGGTGTATAACACAGTGTATGACATGGATCCCGAATTAGCTGAAAATGGCATAGGCATCATCCCTATTCCGAATGGGGACACGGCAGCCATGCCGGTCGGGGTACCGAACTATTGGGCAGTAAATAAGAAATCGGATGAGAAAGTTCAGGAAGAAGCGAGGAAATTCCTAGACTGGATGTATACATCCGATGCAGGTAAAAAAGCTGTATTAGAAGATTTTAAATTCATTCCAGCCTATGAAGGGTATGACGTTGAAAAAATTGCCGATCCGTTATCAAAAGAAATTTATAAGTATTCACAAGAGGGAAATACCATTGGATGGGTGTTCAATGGATATCCAGTCGGGTGGAACGATGATCTGGGTGCAAGTGTCCAAAAATATGTAACCGGTAAAATGACATGGGATGAACTCGTCAAACAAAACATTGAAAACTGGGAGAAAATCCACAGTAAATAGGCATTCCGTTAAATAGGGAAACAACCAATCGAGCCTAACTTGTGTCGATTGGTTGTTTGTTCTATAAATATATCCGCTACTTACACACTATATTAGGAGGTCGGTTTCAAATGCGAAATCGAGATGCTGCATATTGGCTGTTCTTGACACCTGTTCTAGCCGCGCTCATTTTGGTCGTGATCGTGCCGCTCATTTACGGGTTTTATTATTCATTTACGAATTGGAACGGTTTGGGTACGCCCGATTTCACGGGTCTCAAAAATTATATAAACCTATTCTCGGACAAGGGCTTCCTGGATACATTTTGGTTCACCATCAAATTTTCTGTAACAGCGATTGTGGTCATAAACGTTCTTGGTTTGAGCTTGGCACTTATCGTGACTTCAAAACTGAAATCGAGCAACCTTCTTCGGACCATTTTCTTTATGCCGAACTTAATCGGTGGATTGATTCTTGGTTTCATTTGGCAGTTCATCTTCATCAAAGTCTTTGGTGCCATTGGCGATGTAACCGGCATAGAGGCATTTAATGGTTGGCTTTCCACAACCGAGACTGGATTTTGGGGATTGATCATTTTAACGTCCTGGCAGATGGCGGGATATATCATGATCATTTATATCGCTTATTTACAGGCAGTTCCTGAAGACCTGATTGAAGCGGCTAAAATCGATGGGGCCAATAGCTTCCAACGTTTTCGCCATATAACTTTTCCGCTTGTGGCACCAGCCTTCACGGTTAGTTTGTTCCTGACGCTTTCACACTCTTTCAAAATATATGATCAAAACCTTTCTTTGACGAACGGTGCGCCATACAATTCAACAGAAATGGTCGCAATGAACATTGTTAAATCCGCGTTTACCGAAAATGATATGGCTTATGCACAGGCCAAGGCCGTGATCTTTTTCGTGATTGTGGCAGCCGTTTCCTTGACACAGGTATATATCAATAAGAAAAGGGAGGTTGAGCTATGATGAGAAAGAATTGGAAGCTTTGGCTGGTCGGATTGATCGGGTTTGTATTGGCCTTGTTATGGCTCACCCCTTTTTATTTAATGATCGTAAATGCTTTTAAAATGAAACGCGAGATTTTCTCTGACACATTGGGCTTGCCGGATACCTGGACACTAGAAAATTTCACTCAGGCCTTCGAACAATTGGATTTTCTTCGGACTTTATTCAATTCCATCTTTATATCGGTTGTCAGTGTCGTGATAATTATTATCTTTTCAGCAATGGCCGCATACGCGCTATCACGAAATAAAAGTAAATTTAGTTCTTTGCTGTTCTTCGTGTTTGTGGCAGCCATGCTTATTCCATTCCAATCGGTGATGATCCCGCTTGTAGCCCAATTTGGTCAGATGGGTATGTTGAATCGCACCGGATTGATCATCATGTACTTAGGGTTTGGATGCAGTCTCTCCATATTCCTATATCATGGTACTTTAAAAGGGATCCCCATCACGCTGGATGAAGCGGCTAAAATCGATGGAGCCAACCGTTTTCAAGTATTCTGGTATATCATTTTTCCATTATTGAAACCGATGTCAATCACGGTCGGGATCTTGAATGTCATCTGGATTTGGAATGATTACCTTTTGCCATCGCTTGTTATCGGGGGTGCGGGATCTGAGACCATTCCACTTAAATTATTCTTCTTTTTCGGTCAATATACGAAACAATGGCATCTTGCCTTGGCAGGACTTACCTTGTCAATCATTCCAGTCATCATTGCGTACTTTTTTGCCCAAAGACAAATTATTAAAGGAATTGCTGACGGTGCGGTTAAATAACTATTTAGATATAGGGAATAATAAGCCCTGTGCGATGAACGGGAGTAGATGAAAATGTCTGTAACGATCAAAGACGTTGCCAAGAAAGCGAATGTCGCTCCATCCACGGTATCGCGTGTTATTCATAACAGTCCGACCATTAGTGAAAAGACAAAGCGTAAAGTACGGAAGGTATTGAAGGAAATGGGCTATCATATGAATGAAAATGCCCGGAATTTGGTTACAAAATCCACGAAGACCATTGGAATCGTAATGAAAAATTCGGCTAGGGAATCCCTGTACAATCCATTCTTTCCAGAAGTGATCCGAGGCATTGGCGACTTTTGTAATAAAGAGGGGTATAGCCTTTCGCTAACGACTGGGGAAACCGAGGATGCCATTTTTGAAGACGTCGTTAAAATGGTTCAAGGTAGACGCGTGGATGGCATGATTGTTTTGTATTCGAAGCAGGATGATAAAGTGGTGCCCTATCTAGTGAAACAAAGCTTCCCATTTGTCTTGGTAGGGAAGCCAAGGACGGATATGAGTGGCATCACTTTCATTGATAACGACAATGTTCAAGCGGCTAAGGAATTATCGGAGTTCGTCATCAATCTTGGTCATCAACGGATTGCCTTTTTAGGGGGCAGTCCTGAATTCGAAGTGATCCAGGCGCGTTTAAGCGGATTCCGACAAGCAATGGAACAGGCAAAGTTAAGCGTGCCAAAGGAAAGTATTAAACTGATTCCATTGAATCGCGCCGATGGCATAAAAGCCATCGAGGAACTGCTGAATTTACCTGAATCACCAACGGCATTTATAGTCATGGACCTATTATTGGGTGTGCTGTTATTGGGCGTGTTAGCGGAAAAGAAGTTGAAAGTTCCGGAACAAATAAGTGTCGTCTGCTTTAATCACTCGGAGTTTATCGAATTCTTAAGTACACCACTAACCACGGTCGATATTCATACGTACCAACTGGGCTATGAAGCAGCAAAGTGCGTATTTGATTTAATAGCCGATCCTAAAATGATGGAAAAGAGTATCCGGGTTCCTACCAAAATCGTACAGCGTGAGTCACATTCCGCTATTGAAAAAGAAATTACAGAGAAATTGTAGAATTGTTTTAGCAATTAAAGCTTGATTTTTCCTAACATAAATTTACAATATAGATTACCAATGTATTTAATCTTATTATTCAAAATTATTTTTTTATTGTTTCTAACGCAAACGTTTGCGTAACAAAATAAGAGGTATTAGTTAAACATGCAGGGGAAGTCGCCGAAAAAACATATGGAGGAGATTCTGATGAAGGTTTTGGTATGGAACGAGTATCGCCATGAACAAACGAAGCCAGAGGTAGCAGAGATTTATCCAAATGGGATCCATGGCGCGATTGCCGAGTTCTTACAAGAAGATCAGATTGAGGTTAACACGGCTACGCTTGACGAAAAAGAGCATGGTCTGACGGAAGAGGTACTGAAGGAAACGGATGTACTCCTCTGGTGGGGGCATATTGCACATGATGAAGTGCAGGATGAAATCGTCCAACGTGTTCATAAGCGGGTGCTCGAAGGGATGGGCCTTATCGTCCTCCATTCAGGACACTTTTCGAAAATCTTCAAACAATTAATGGGAACGACCTGCGATCTGAAATGGCGCGTAGCGGATGAAAGGGAACGGCTCTGGGTCATGGATCCCGCTCACCCCATCGTTGAAGGAATCGGTGAATATATTGAGCTTGAGAAGGAAGAAATGTACGGGGAGCATTTCGATATACCCGCACCAGATCAATTGCTCTTAATGAGCTGGTTTGAAGGCGGCGAAGTTTTCCGAAGCGGATGCACGTACCAACGTGGAAAAGGAAGGATATTCTATTTCCGGCCTGGCCATGAAACGTATCCGACCTACTATAACCCAGAGATACAGCGGGTGATAAAGAATGCGGTCAAGTGGGTCAAGCCACGTTCTCACAACAATGTGGTTTATGGAAAAGCGGTACCATTGGAGAATATCTCATCCAAGAGATGAAGTGAAGGAGAGAGCAGAATGGTCAAAGTACAAGTGGGAGTCATTGGTTGTGGGAGCATTGCGAAAAATAGGCATTTTCCGGAATATGAAGCGCATCAGGAAACCGATATTGTAGCCGTTTGTGATATTGCGCAAGACAGGGCGAATGCAGCGGCACAAAGGTATGACGCAAAAGCATATACTGATTATATAGAACTCTTAAAGAATAAGGATATTGACGTGGTTAGTGTATGTACACCGAATTACCTGCATGCCCCCATCACGATCGCTGCTCTTGAAGCTGGAAAGCATGTTCTTTGTGAAAAGCCCATGGCGACCTCTTTAGAAGATGCGGAAAAAATGAATGAAGCAGCTGTAAAAAGCGGCAAGATATTAATGATTGGTCATAATCAGCGGTTTGTCCCTTCACATCAAAAAGCCAAAAAGCTAATTGAGAGTGGGGAATTAGGAAAGATTTACAGCTTCCGGACAGCTTTTGGACATTCAGGACCTGAAACTTGGAGTGTCGATGGGGAGAACAGCTGGTTTTTTAAAAAAGATCAAGCGGTCATCGGGGCGATGGGGGACTTAGGTGTTCATAAAGCCGATTTACTGCGATATGTGTTAGGCGAGGAATTTGTGGAAGTCGGAGCTTTTGTGGAAACGAGTGCAAAGCAACAGGCGGATGTTGATGATAGCGCTGCCTGCATCCTGCGAACGGGAAGCGGTATTATTGGTACCCTGACGGCAAGCTGGTCGTACGCAAAAGAAGACAACGCAACGGTCATTTATGCGGAAAAAGCCGTATTGCGTCTAGAAGACGACCCTAAATATTCACTGATTATCCATCATAAGAATGGGAAGACCGAAACCTTCGAATTAGGGGGCATCCAGACAAATGACTCTGGCGGACAGCATGATACTGGAGTAATCAGCCACTTTATAAAAAGTGTGGTAAACAATGAAGAGCCTCTTGTCACAGGAATTGAAGGATTACAATCACTAAAAGTCATTCTCGGCGCAATGGAATCAAATGCATCCAGACAAATCGTCCGCTTATAAAGGGGTTTAATAGTCATCATGTACAAATTGAAAATGGGTATTATCGGTGCTGGGGGGATTGCCCAAAAAAGGCATATCCCAGCCTTCCAAACATTACAGGATAAAGTGGTTTTATATGCAATTCAGGATATTGATGAATTGAAGGCGAGAGATGTCGCCAGGCAACATCATATTGAAAAAGTTTTTACCAATTATGAAGATATGTTTGCCGAAGTGGATGCGGTCACGATAGCCACACCGAACAAGTTTCATGCCGAGATTTCCATAGCGGCATTGCAGGCTGGTGTACATGTTTTATGTGAAAAGCCGATGGCCATCACGACTGAGGAATGTAAGGCAATAACCGATGCGGCAAACTTATCTGGAAAAGTGCTCTCCATTGCGTATCATTACCGGTTCATGAAGGAAGCCCAGGCTGCCAAAAAAATGATTCGAGCAGGTGAAATTGGAGAGCCATACGTGGCACGAGTTCAGGCCATTCGACGCAGGAAAGTCCCCGGTTGGGGCGTATTTACGAGCAAGGAATTGCAAGGCGGAGGCAGTGTGATCGATTATGGCTGTCACTTGCTTGACTTGGCTTTATGGCTGATGGATGACCCAGAACCAATCGAAATTGTAGGTTCGACATATAATTATGTCAGTAAGGGTGTCGATCAAGTCAATCTATGGGGCAATTTCGATGCTTCCGTTTTTGAAGTGGATGATCATGCAACGGCTTATATCAAATTTGCAAATGGAGCTTCTTTGTTATTTGAAACGTCGTGGGCCGCGAATATCCGCGAAGAAGCGACAGTCTTGAGTTTATCCGGAACACAGGGTGGTCTAGATGTGTTCCCGCTCATATTGAACCAGGCGAAGCACGGGATGCTTTTGAATAGTGAAGCGGTTTGGATGCCAGGTGAGGACACACCGGATCTTCAACAGGCGGCGAACTTTATCGATAGTTGCCTTGGTTTTGCCGAACCGTTGGTAAAACCGGCGGAAGCCATGAAAGTATCGAAAATCATTGAAGCTATTTACCAAAGTTCCGCAAGCGGAAAAGTCATGAGCATCAATTAATGCAAAGGTGAGGTGAGGCGAGTGAAACTAGGCGTTTTTACAGTACTATTCGGACAAAAAACATTTGAGGAAATGCTTGATTATGTGGCAGCCTCTGGATTGAAAACAGTGGAAATCGGTACAGGCGGGTACCCAGGTAATGCCCATTGTCCACTGGATGAGCTATTGGAGAGTGAAGAAAAGCGGCAGGGCTACATGGAAGCCATCCAATCAAGGGGGCTAGCCATCAGTGCGTTCAGCTGTCACGGCAACCCTATCTCCCCAGATGAAAAATGGGCAAGGGAAAGTGATGAAAATCTAGTAAAGTCGATTAAGTTAGCTGCCTTGATGAATGTACCTGTCGTCAATACCTTTTCCGGTACCGCAGGTGATCACGAAGGTGCCAAATATCCGAATTGGCCGGTTGCTCCATGGCCGAACGAATATGCGGACGTCTTGAAATGGCAATGGGAAGAAAAACTGATTCCCTATTGGAAAAAAATCGCTGCGCTTGCTGATGAACATCATATTAAAATTGGACTCGAACTGCATGGGGGTTTTCTTGTCCACACACCATACACCTTGTTGAAGCTACGGGAAGCCACATCGAACGCAATCGGTGCCAACCTTGACCCAAGCCATCTCTGGTGGCAGGGAATCGAACCTGTCGGCGCCATTAAAATTCTTGGAAAAGCTGGAGCCATTTATCATTTCCATGCTAAAGACACCTATCTGGACCAAGATAATATCAATATGTACGGTCTCACCGACATGCAACCATACGGCAACATCCAGACACGTGCCTGGAACTTCCGCTCAGTAGGTTGCGGCCATAGCCTCCAAGAATGGTCCGACATGATGAGTGCCCTTCGTACTTATGGCTATGACTACGTCGTCAGCATCGAACACGAAGATCCGCTCATGTCGATCGAAGAAGGTTTCCAACGAGCCGTGACGAACTTGAAAACCGTCCTGATCAACGAAAGTCCAACCGATCTATGGTGGGTATAACCGATAATGAGCAGCCTAATGGTTGCTTTTTATTTTGGAGTCGAATTGGACTTTGACCGAAAAAAAGCTGGATTAGACCGATATATCTTCAACTAGACCGATAAAATGTTGAAATTGACTGATATATTACGCAGTTTGACCGATAAAAGGAATGCAGCTAGCTAAAAAAGATGCTCCCAAATCTGGGGGCATCCTCTTCACTCATCTTTTTCTTGGTGTGTAATTCAATTCTGCAAATAGTTCGTTTAATTCTTCTTTTGTCAGGTCGCGCCATTGACCGAGGGGTAACCTGTCCAAGTGGATGTTCATGATGCGAACGCGCTGCAGTTCACGGACTTCATAACCTAGTGCTGTACACATGCGGCGGATTTGCCGGTTCAACCCTTGCATTAAGGTAATGTTGAACGTATGGCGTGAAAGCGGCTTGACTTCACATGGAAGTGTTTTCGTATCCAAGATTTCTACGCCTGATGACATCTCTTGTAGGAAGGAATCCGTAAGTGGCTTATCAACAGTGACAATGTACTCTTTCTCATGCTTGTTTTCTGCCCGGAGGATTTCATTTACGATATCTCCGTCATTTGTAAGCAGAATCAAACCGCTTGAGTCTTTATCAAGACGACCCACATGAAAAATGCGTAGCGGATGATTAACAAAATCGACAATGTTTCCTTTGATATGTTTTTCAGTCGTGCTTGTGATGCCTGTTGGTTTATTCAGTGCAATATATACATACTGCTGCTCCACTTTTATCGGTTTGCCATCGACACAAACATCATCGCCCGGTTCAGCTTGGCTGCCAAGTTCGGCTACAGCTCCGTTTATGGTCACTCGACCTTCAGCAATCCATTTATCGGCGCCTCGTCTCGAAGTAATCCCTGATTCACTAATATATTTATTGATTCTCAACTAAAGCACACCTTTACATTCAGATTTTCTTCTATAAAGATAACGTAAATCATGCTAGATAAACAAGGGGAAAGCTAAAATGTCTACTTAAGCAGAAGCCACAGCTTTTTTATCCTTCTTCTTTTTAGTGGCTAAGTAGACACCGGAGAAGACAAGAAGGCCGCCAAGAATCTGGACTACTGTGATGCTTTGACCCAACATCAAGCTTAGAATCGCAGTGAAGACGACAATGAGATTAAGGTAAACGCCAGCTTGGCTTGCATCAATATGACGCAGTGAAATGTTCCAGAAAATGAAGGAACAAACGGATGGAAAGATTCCAATATATAAAATGCCTACCATCGCTTGAGTACTTAAATCAAGGTTCAGCCCCGAACTAAAGGCGAACGGAGCAGCCAGAATCAGTCCAAGTAAAACGGATACGGCGGTGGCTGATATGGCCGGGATATTTTTTATCTTTTTGGCGATGAGTGAATAGAAGGTCCAGACAAGTATCGCCAGAATCATCAACAGATCTCCTTTATTGAAGGTAAGATGGAAAATGGTCTGAAGATGTCCATTCGTTAAGACCAATAATACTCCGAATAAGGATAGAATAAGGCCAATCACATGTAGGAATGAAATGTTCTCTTTTAATAGTAAGACGGAAAACAGGACGATGACCGCAGGGGTAATCGAATTAACGAGAGCGGCATTCATGGAAGTCGTATAGGTCAAAGCCCAATACAGGAAAAAATTATAGCCGATGATGCCGAGCATGCCCATCAGTAATAGTACTTTCCATGCTTTCCATACACTTTTCCAATCGGGTTTTTCAATCCAATGAGCAAGAGGAAATAATAGGATAACAGCAATTAGCCAGCGTGAAAACGTGAGTTGAATCGGCGAAAGTTCAGCAACGACGTATTTGCCGAAAATATAATTACCGGCCCAGAATAAGTTAGCCAAGATAAGAAATAAAAGAATATAAGATTTTTTCATGGGGTAGCCTCTTTCTTTAGTGATTGAATATTCAATAAATATACCAATATAGAAAAAGGGAAGCAATATAAATAGTGAAGATTACGTTGAGGGATTATTCTTGTCCAGGAAGGGATGCTATTCATTCATCGCGGGAAGCTTTGAATTATGAAATAAAGAAAAAAGAGGCTGTCTAATAAGTCCCTAAAATAAAACAGGTGGAGAAAAACGAGTTGTTTTTCTCCACCTGTTTTTCTATTTCTATAATAATTTACTGA
>NZ_JBNNSR010000012.1:0-87958 GCF_050277925.1 Peribacillus sp. NPDC097264 | reverse complement strand
TCACACCCGTTCCCATTCCGAACACGGCAGTTAAGCTCTTCAGCGCCGATGGTAGTTGGGGGTTTCCCCCTGTGAGAGTAGGACGCCGCCAAGCAGATGATTTATATCTTCTAAGAGTTTTAGGAAACATTATATTATTCCGCAGTAGCTCAGTGGTAGAGCATTCGGCTGTTAACCGAACGGTCGTAGGTTCGAGTCCTACCTGCGGAGCCATATGCTTCCATAGCTCAGTAGGTAGAGCACTTCCATGGTAAGGAAGAGGTCAGCGGTTCGAATCCGCTTGGGAGCTTCCCAAACTACCTTTTAAAATTTTTTTACGGCCCGTTGGTCAAGCGGTTAAGACACCGCCCTTTCACGGCGGTAACACGGGTTCGATTCCCGTACGGGTCACCATTTTTAATTCACTTTTTGGAGGATTAGCTCAGCTGGGAGAGCATCTGCCTTACAAGCAGAGGGTCGGCGGTTCGATCCCGTCATCCTCCACCATTTTTAATATTGATTTGCCGGTGTAGCTCAACTGGTAGAGCAACTGACTTGTAATCAGTAGGTTGGGGGTTCAAGTCCTCTTGCCGGCACCATGTTTCACTTATATGTGGAGGGGTAGCGAAGTGGCTAAACGCGGCGGACTGTAAATCCGCTCCTTCGGGTTCGGCAGTTCGAATCTGCCCCCCTCCACCATCTTTTTTCAAAAAAATGTGGTTCAGTTATATACTTTCTTCTTTAGGGGAATATATAATTACCGCTTTTTATTTTGTTAACTATTAATTTACATATATTGGGCTATAGCCAAGCGGTAAGGCAACGGATTTTGATTCCGTCATGCGAAGGTTCGATCCCTTCTAGCCCAGCCATATGCGAAAGTAGTTCAGTGGTAGAATACAACCTTGCCAAGGTTGGGGTCGCGGGTTCGAATCCCGTCTTTCGCTTTATTTTAATTAGATTTTATACTTAGGGGCCTTAGCTCAGCTGGGAGAGCGCCTGCCTTGCACGCAGGAGGTCAGCGGTTCGATCCCGCTAGGCTCCACCATCTAACTACATACACCAACACTTACGCCTTAAACCTCTTCGGTTTAAGGCTTTTTTTTTTGAAAAACAACTTTCTATGGCTGTATCTTTATACATAAAAATGTCCGGTTGAACCATTCTCCTTAACAGTTATAAAATAACAGAAAGGGGGAATAGTATGTCTATTCAAAAAATTTCAGTTATCGGTCTTCCCATGGATCTTGGTCAAACAAGACGTGGGGTTGATATGGGGCCAAGTGCACTCCGTTGTGCAGGTGTTGTCGAACGAATCCAACAATTGCAGTTAGAAGTGGAAGATTTAGGAGACATCATAGTGGGGAGGCCCGGGACGTCTGAAGAGGCTGGCTCAAACTTGAAGAATCTATCACTTGTTTCTAAGGGGAATGCACAATTAGCAGCAAGGGTAGATGAAATTATTTGTAGTGGATCATTCCCTCTAGTTCTTGGGGGAGATCATTCGATAGCAATAGGAACACTTGCTGGGATTTCGAAGCATTATGAGAGTTTAGGGGTAATTTGGTATGATGCCCATGGAGATTTGAACACGGAGGAGACTTCTCCGTCAGGAAACATACATGGCATGCCACTCGCTGTCAGCATTGGACTCGGTCACCCTGATTTAGTTAATCTGCATGGGTATGCACAAAAGGTGAAACCAGAGAATATCGTCATTATTGGAGCCCGTTCCTTGGACGAAGGAGAAAAGGTACTAATACGTGATAAAGGCATCAAGGTCTATACGATGCATGAAATTGATAGGCTTGGTATGACGAAAGTGATGGAAGAATGCATTGAATACTTACGTGATAAAACGGATGGGGTTCATCTATCCCTAGATCTTGATGGGGTAGACCCTGCAGAGGCACCTGGAGTAGGAACACCAGTGCTTGGGGGGATAAGCTATCGGGAAAGTCATTTGGCCATGGAAATGCTTGCGGAGTCAGAGTTGATTACTTCAGCTGAGTTTGTAGAAGTAAACCCAGTACTAGACGAGCGTAATAAAACGGCGATCGTGGCGGTAGCCCTGATGGGTTCTCTATTTGGAGAAAAGCTATTATAACTTAACGCAATATATAAAAGAAACAGTAACCGGTTTTTTTATGGGTTACTGTTTTTCTATATGCTAGAATACAAAAGTATATGATTTAGATAATGTTGAACGAAGGTAACGTTATATGATTCCAAGGCAATCTCCCTCTTCACTTTACTGTTTGCTTTTTCGTTCCGCTTTGGGTCAATTGAAAATATTGATTCATCAGGGTATCAAGTTTGCTACTCACTTCGACCACTTCGTTATCTATCATAGAGGAACGGGAAGCTAAGATAATCATTTTCTGTCTATATCGCTCAATGTTATCTAGTATTTGTTCTGCAGTCATTATCAAGGTTCACTTCCTTTATTTTTACAATTTCTTACTATATATATCCTTGTTTTTTTCGTTTTAAACATAAAATGTAAAAGTTTGCTAAAATAAAAGTAATAAATTATGAAACCTTTTAGCTTGCGATTCGTAATAATCGTATAGCCGCATGAAGCGGGGGTAAAAAACAAAAATGGATGGACTTGTTAAAGAGAGAATAAACCAAGTGTTAAAGGGAGACCACAATGCATTTGGGGAAATAGTCGAAATTTATAAGGATAAAGTTTTTCAAATCTGTTTTAGAATGCTTGGAAACCGGCAGGAGGCTGAAGACCTGTCCCAAGAAGCTTTTGTAAGGGCCTTTGTGAACATTCGCAGTTTCAATATCAATATGAAGTTTTCAACATGGTTATATCGCATAGCGACGAACCTCTGTATCGACCGACTTCGTAAGAAAAAGCCGGATTACTATTTAGATGCGGAAGTCACTGGTACAGAGGGATTGAATATGTATTCTCAAATTGCATCGGACATGGCGATGCCAGAGGAAGAAGTAGAGTCGTTAGAGCTTCAGGAAACCATCCAGGTCGAAATTATGAAGTTGCCGGAAAAGTATCGTTCGGTCATCGTATTAAAATACATTGAGGAATTATCGTTAAAGGAAATCAGTGAGATTCTTGATTTGCCGGTAGGCACTGTCAAAACGAGAATACATCGTGGGCGAGAAGCTTTGCGTAAACAACTGCGCCATTTATAAAAAGAAGGTGAGAAAAATGAACTGCCACGAGGAAATCATTAATTATATGCATGATTATTTAGATGAGGACATTAAACCCGAGCATAAAGAAATTTTAAGGGACCATCTGCTTACATGTCCTGCATGCCGAGATTTTTTCAATGAAATGAAAAAAGCAGTTGCCCTTGTACAAAGCACTTCCCATATCAAGGCCCCGGATGATTTTACGGCAAGGGTAATGGCCCAATTGCCTAAGGAAAAGAAGGCTACGGGGGCAAAGAGATGGTTTAAGGCTCATCCGTTTATGACAGCCGCGGCGATGTTCGTTGTATTAATGACAGGATCGATCTTTTCCACTTATAATCAGGAGGAACATTTTTCCGTCTCCAAGCAACCTAACTTATTGGTAGAAGGGGAAACGGTCATTGTCCCTAGTGGGGAAACCATTGAAGGGAACGTTGTGGTTCAAAATGGGGACATACGCATAGAGGGCGAAGTAAAGGGGAATGTAACAGTCATTAATGGTCAGGAGTATATGGCCAAGGCAGGAAATGTAACCGGTGATATAGAAGTCATTGACCAAGCCTTTGAGTGGATGTGGTACAAAATAAAGGATATTGGAACATCTCTACTTCCTTCTACAAAAGAGGAAAGAGGTGGGGAATAATGAAGCTGAGCATAAGCATGGTTCTAATCAGAACGGTGCTTTTGTTCAGCTTTATATTGTATCCAGACAAAAATAGTGGTTACTAGCACTACTTCCCATATAAATTTCTGTACTAGTTTTAGAAGTATGATTTAAAAAATGGTATACTATTAAGGTTATTACATAACGATGGTTATTGTGTTTTTGGAGTATTACGGACTGGAGGAAACAACATGTCTATATCCAATTTGAATGTTTGGGACTATGTAGTAAATTTCATTGATATTTTCCTTGTTTGGTTTGTGATATATAAATTGTTAACTATAATTCGAGGCACGAAAGCCATACAACTGCTAAAGGGAATTTTTGTAATTGTCATTGTGAAAAGCTTGAGCAATCTGTTTGGTTTCAATACACTCGGATGGTTAATGGAACAAGTCATGAACTGGGGTGTTCTGGCAATTCTCGTCATTTTCCAGCCTGAATTGAGAAGAGCACTTGAACAATTAGGACGAGGAAAGATCTTTTCAAGGGGCAGTGCTCCGGAAGAGAATCAACAAGAGCGTTTAGTAGAAGAAATTCTAAAGGCCTCTACGTATATGGCAAAAAGGCGTATTGGAGCCTTGATTACCATTGAAAAAGGAACGGCACTGGGTGATTACGTTGAAACGGGAATTCCTTTAAGGTCCTATATTTCTTCTGAACTGCTCATTAATATTTTCATTCCGAATACACCCCTCCATGATGGGGCTGTTATTTTACAGGATAATCAAGTCGCAGCAGCAGCTTGCTATCTGCCCTTATCGGAAAGTCCGTTCATTTCAAAAGAGCTGGGCACAAGGCATAGGGCTGCCATTGGAATGAGTGAAGTAACAGATAGTGTAACAATTGTTGTTTCTGAAGAAACGGGAGGTATCTCTGTCACCAAAAATGGGGAGCTATACCGCGATTTAAATCAGGAATCATTTAGAGCCATGCTAACAAGTGAACTGGTATTGCAGAATGTCAAAACAACTTCCTCGGGTATCTGGAATTGGAGGGGGAAGAAAAATGGATAAATTCACGAATAGCGCTTGGTTTATGAGAATTGTCGCTTTCGCCTTGGCTGCTCTATTATTTATATCCGTTAATTTCGAGATGGAGTCCGATAAAAAGTCCCTTGGATTGTCCACTGCGCCTGAGAATGGTACGGAAACCATTGAAAATGTTCCGGTTGAAGTGTACTATGATCGTGAAAATTTAGTGGTCAGCGGCGTACCTGAAACGGTGGATGTCACATTGAAGGGGGCAAAAAGCCTTCTGATCAACGCAAAAAGCCAACGGGATTTTAAAGTATATGTAGATCTTTCCGATCCCGAAATCTCGATGGGGGACCGAACTGTCACATTTAAAATAAGCGATTTAAATGAAAAGCTCGTGGCAACGATAGATCCGGAATATGCGGAAGTAAATGTTCAGGAACGGATGACGAAAGAGTTTAAGGTCGATGCAGAATATAACAGTTCATTACTGGAGGAAGGGTATACCGCTGGGCAGCCAACAGTAAATCCTGAAACCGTAAAAATTACGGGTGCCAAAGATGTAATTGAAAAAATATCCTATGTAAAGGCCAACCTTGAAATAAGGAAAGGGCTAA
The DNA here is from genome assembly GCF_050277925.1 of Peribacillus sp. NPDC097264. NCBI lineage: Bacteria > Bacillati > Bacillota > Bacilli > Caryophanales > Bacillaceae > Peribacillus > Peribacillus sp. NPDC097264. The sequence continues at coordinate 82,553 of NZ_JBNNSR010000012.1, read as the reverse complement.
ACGAATCGGTGAACGGGCAGGCAACGGTAAAAGCGCTAGACCGGGATTTGAATAAATTAGATGTCGCGATTGAGCCAGCTTCCGTGGCAGTTTCGTTAAAGGTCAGTATTCCTTCCAAAAAGGTATCAATCGTGCCAGAGCAAACTGGGAAGGCCAAGGCCGGAGTTCGTATCAAGAGTATTAGTGTCGACCCTACAGAGGTAACTCTATATGGACAAGAAGCATCATTGGATAAAATAAATGCATTAAATCTTCCAGTCAATATCTCGAAAGTAGATGGAGATACCGAATTGGAACTTAATCTTTCAAAACCTGAAAGTGTGCAGAAAATGTCCTTAAGTAAAGCTACGGTGAAGATTCGTACCGAAAAAGTGGATGTGGAAGATAAGGATACTGAAGAAGAGGCAGAAGAAGTAGTTGTCGAAGAAGAAAAAACGGTAGATAAGGTTGAACCGGAAACCACGGAATCCAAAACTTTCACCAACTTGAAAATAATCCCGGTAGGTAAACAGGATGATCAAGAAGTGGAATTGGATACGGATGTGATGAGCATTACATTGAATGGGAAAGCGGAAGATCTAAAAAAAATATCTAAAGACGACATTTCGCTCACGGTCGATGTAAGTAATTTAGATGAAGGTAAGCATGATGTTGAACTGGCAGTTAAAGTCCCCGCGGGAGTATCTTGGGAATTAGATTCTAAAAGAGTTGCAGTGTCAGTTTCCATGGCCCAAGAAGAGGAAGAAACGTAACCTGGCCTTAACATCATTTAATTTAGTAATGATTTGAAGAAGGAGCGATACAGATGGGTAAATATTTTGGAACAGATGGAGTTAGGGGAATAGCAAATACGGAGTTAACGCCGGAGTTGGCATTTAAACTAGGCCGTTTTGGCGGCTATGTCCTTACTAAGAATTCAGAAAAACCAAAGGTATTAATAGGGCGCGATACTCGTATTTCAGGGGAAATGTTAGAAGGTGCTCTTGTTGCCGGATTATTATCCATCGGCGCTGAAGTCATGCGACTGGGCATCATTTCGACACCGGGAGTGGCCTATCTGACAAAAGCCTTAAGTGCTGAAGCGGGTGTTATGATTTCAGCTTCTCATAATCCTGTAGCGGACAATGGAATTAAATTCTTTGGACCGGATGGCTTCAAGCTCTCAGATGAACAGGAAGCGGAAGTGGAAGCATTGCTTGATCTGGAGAATGATGAGTTACCGCGTCCTACGGGCGGAGACTTAGGCCATTTAAATGACTACTTCGAAGGCGGCCAAAAATATCTGCAATACTTAAAACAGTCGGTTGACGAAGACTTTACGGGCATACATGTTGCTCTTGATTGTGCTCACGGTGCGACATCTTCCTTGGCTATGCATCTATTTGCTGATTTAGATGCAGATATTTCGACAATGGGGGCATCACCGAATGGCTTGAACATCAATGATGGGGTCGGTTCTACCCACCCTGAGGCTCTGGCTGAATTCTTGAAGGAAAAAGGGGCAGATGTTGGACTTGCTTTCGATGGCGACGGCGACCGCATAATAGCTATTGATGAAAAAGGAAATATCGTAGATGGCGATCAAATCATGTATATCTGTGCGAAATACTTAAAAGAGAATAATCGATTGAAAAAAGGAACCGTGGTTTCTACGATCATGAGTAACCTTGGCTTTTACAAAGGGCTTGAGGAACATGGTATACATAGTGCTCAAACAGCAGTTGGCGATCGCTATGTAGTGGAAGAAATGCGTAAAGGTGGCTATAATCTTGGTGGAGAGCAATCCGGGCATATCATCTTCTTGGATTACAATACAACTGGGGACGGCTTATTAACGGGTTTACAGCTTGTGAACATCATGAGTGAGACGCAAAAACCTCTATCTGAGCTTGCGAGTGAGATGCAAAAATATCCGCAGACACTCATTAATGTTAAAGTAACTGACAAGCATGGGGTAACGGGGAATGAAAAAGTACAGGAAGTCATAAAAGAAGTGGAAGCGGAGATGGGTGGTAACGGCCGGATTCTGGTACGGCCATCTGGAACTGAACCGCTTGTCCGTGTTATGGCTGAAGCGCCTACTATTGAAGAATGTACGCGTTATGTAGACCGCATCGTAGCAACGGTAAGAGCAGAAATGGGACTACACGAATAAACAACCTATGCATAAAGGGGAACGAAAATTTCCTTTTATGCATATTTTTATTAAGAATCATATTTTGTTTTAATGGTAGTAAAGAATTGACCTAGGTCCCATGTATAGGGTATGATTATCCTGATTTACAACTACTTTTACCATAAAATGGTTATAAGGGAAAAGGAGGCCAGGCAAGATAATAGGAAAACTAAAGCGCCTGAACTAAACTGGGTCGAGACGGGTTTAGTTGACGAGGAGGAGGAGTATCGAATGTTCGGCGGATACCTCCCGGCTGAAGTACACAGCCGTAATAATTCCAATTTTAAAACAGTGGGGCAACCGACTGCACAAAGAGTTGGAAATGTACAATGGGAAAAAGCCTTCGGGTATTTCCTTTATAAAAATATCAGAGATGAGGGGGCAGGGATGCCCTCGTGCATTCCTGTCCCTCTAATCAGTTGGAGGAACAGAAATTATGTGTGGAATTGTTGGATATATTGGTCTAAATGACGCGAAAGAAATCCTGTTAAAAGGTCTTGAAAAGTTAGAGTACCGTGGGTATGATTCTGCTGGTATAGCTGTGCAAAATAAGGAAGGCATCAAGGTCTTCAAGGAAAAGGGACGGATTGCAGACTTACGCGGTGTTGTGGATGAAGGGACTTCGGCGAATACAGGGATTGGACACACTCGCTGGGCCACTCATGGTGTACCTAGTCGTGATAATGCTCATCCTCACCAAAGTAACTCAGGTCGCCTGACATTAGTTCATAATGGGGTCATCGAAAACTATGCGATTTTAAAACGGGAATATTTGAAGGATGTTGCTTTTAAAAGCGACACTGATACGGAAGTCATCGTTCAGCTTATTGAGAAGTTCGTGAATGACGGCATGGAAGTGGAAGAGGCATTCCGTCACACGCTTACCCTTTTAGAAGGTTCGTATGCCCTTGCCCTATTGGATGCTGAAAACGAAGAAACGATTTTTGTTGCTAAAAATAAAAGCCCACTCCTAATCGGTGTTGGAAAAGACTTTAACGTTATCGCTTCTGATGCAATGGCTATGCTGCAAGTTACCGATCAATTCCTTGAATTAATGGATAAAGAAATGGTTATTGTCACAAAAGAAAAAGTGACAATTAAAAACCTTTCCAACGAAGAAGTATTTCGTGCTCCATTCACGGCGGAACTCGATGCCAGTGATATTGAAAAAGGTACGTATCCACATTATATGCTTAAAGAAATTGATGAGCAGCCTACTGTTATCCGTAAAATCATTCAATCTTACCAAAACGAAGAAGGTAAACTGGCGATTGATTACAATATTACAGAAGCAGTGAGCGAGGCAGACCGTATTTATATCGTGGCTTGTGGAACAAGCTACCATGCAGGCCTAATCGGTAAACAATTCATTGAAAAAATGGCTAAAATTCCGGTTGAAGTGCATGTAGCATCAGAGTTCACATACAATATGCCGATATTATCCGAAAAACCACTGTTCATCTTCATTTCGCAAAGTGGGGAAACGGCAGATAGCCGTGCAGTTTTAGTGGCCATCAAAGAGCTTGGCCATAAAGCATTGACCATCACAAATGTACCGGGCTCTACGCTGTCACGAGAAGCAGATTATACGCTCTTATTACATGCAGGTCCTGAAATTGCCGTGGCTTCTACGAAGGCCTATACGGCTCAAGTAGCGGTATTGGCGATATTAGCGAACGTAACTGGCCAGTTCCGTAACCTTGCATTCGATTTCGATCTTGTCAAAGAGCTTGGAATAGCTGCGACAGGCATGGAAGCTCTTTGCGATTCGAAAGAAGAGATGGAAGAGATTGCTCGTGAATACCTGTCTGTTACGCGTAATTGTTTCTTCATCGGTCGTTCCCTTGATTATTACGTGGGTCTTGAAGGTTCGCTTAAGCTGAAAGAAATCTCATACATCCAGGCAGAAGGGTTTGCCGGCGGTGAGCTTAAGCATGGAACGATTGCCCTAATCGAAGAAGGCACACCTGTTATCGCTCTTGCTACGCAAGCAGGAGTCAATCTAAGCATCCGTGGGAATGTCAAAGAAGTCGTCGCCCGTGGCGCTAATCCTTGCATCATTTCAATGAAAGGGTTGGAAGAAGAAGATGATCGTTTTGTCATCCCGGAAGTGAACGAACTATTAACACCTCTTATCTCTGTCATCCCGCTTCAACTCATTGCGTACTATGCTGCCCTACACCGGGAGTGTGACGTGGATAAACCACGTAATCTTGCGAAAAGTGTAACGGTTGAATAAGTAGAAATGATTTGTGCGTCATATCTATAAATGTTTATAAAAATTTATTTACCCATTTAGATACCATTATCTAAATGGGTTTTTTTTATGTCCGAAAGAAAGAGAATATCTAAATGGAAAAATAAAAACAGGGACATATATCAATTTTCCTTCCCACCACAATAGTGTGTGATACATAATATATGTCAAGTACCCTATAACATATAATGGTAAATCAATCGTTAGATAAGCAATATAAAAAACTTTTTGGCCTATTGAAGGGGGAGGAAGATGTTGGGTTTGATTGAGGTTTATATACAAGAGGTCACACGCAGGTTGCCTGAAAAAAAACGCAGGGATATTGCACTCGAGTTGCGGTCAACCATTGAAGAGATGCTTCCTGATGATTATAGTGAACTGGATGTGGAGGAGGTTCTGGGCGAATTGGGGAACCCAGCGACAGTGGCTAGTGGGTATCGGGCTCAGCCGATGCACCTGATCGGACCGCGTTATTATGATTTATATATTTCACTATTGAAAGTGGTTTTTCCCATAGCAGCGGGCATTGCACTCATTTCGCTGATTATCGATTCTTTTATGGGGTTTAGCCAAGATGAAGCGGTTATTCCTAAAGTGATTACCCTTATAGTCGAAGGCATATTGAGGGTCCTTGAAGTCGGCTTTCAAGTCTTCTTCTGGGTGACGATGGTCTTCGCGGTTCTGGAGCGAACGGATAAAGGAAAGGACCAAAGTCCACTATCGGCAAGCCTACAGAAATGGACCCCAAATGATTTGAGAAGTATCCCTTACATTCACAAGAAGAAAGAGATTACGAGGTTCAATGTATTCAGTGGACTGATGTGGACAGCGATTTGGACGACGGTATACTTTTATGCAAATCAATTTGTCGGGGTGTATGAAGGTGGAGATAGGATCGAACTCGTGATTCCGGTCTTCCAACAGGATATCCTACTTAACTATTGGCCGTTCATTCTTCTGGTGATCGCCATGGAAATCTGGTTAGCTTTTTATAAGAGTATCAAAAGGCAATGGACAAAAAAACTGGCAAATTTCAATTTGGTTCTTGAAATGATCACAACCATCGGATTCATTGTCATTGTAAGTAATCCGGATGTAATGAACCCTGAATTCCTTACATATATGGGGAGTTTATCCGATACAACGGCCATGCAGTTTCGAAATGCGATTGTAGGAGGCTCAATTACCATCTTCATTTTTGCCGCAGCATTAAATGTATTTGATGGATACCGCAAGTCTAGAATCCATTGATGACATGTATTCGATAATGGTTCCTACCAGCTGTTATCCAACCAGTTGCTCCAAACGGTTTAAACGGATAGCTACTTTTTAATCAGAATGGAATAGGAAGAACAAAAGCCACCCGACATAAGCAAAGTATCAATGTTGGATGGCCCTTGTCTTGTAAGATTATTGTTGGAGTTTTATTTTTGCGTCTTCATGCGATGAATATTCGCGATTGTACCACCATCCACACGTAAATCTATGCCAGTGATATAGGAAGCTGCATCGCTAAGCAAGAATTCCACAGCTGTTGCGATCTCGGATGCTTTTCCTTCACGGCGGAGTGGCGTGTGTTCGAGCATTGTTTTCATTTGCTCTTGTTGGGATGCTTCCTGACGCCCCATCGGCGTGTTAATGGTACCCGGAGAGATAGATGAGATACGTGCACCTTTTTCACCCCAAGCCCACGCTTGGTCTTCCACATATAAGACAACCCCCAATTTAGATAGGCTGTAAGCCGCACCTGAGTCGCCTTGTGTAAATTGCTCCATGGTCTCAATATAGTTTTCGGCTAAAGGCTGTTTTAAAATTTCCGTATAAGGACCTTGACGGGGCGCCATATAGGCACTCATCGAAGAGATACATACCGCAGCAGTACCTACTGTAGCAAGTGGAAGAAACGCATCTAGGACAATTCCGGTGCCAACAGAATTCACTTCTGTAATGCGTTTCGAATTGGCCATCGTCGGTGACAGCCCGGCTGTGTGAACCAATCCTTTTAATATCCCAAGTTCGGCAGATTTTTTAGCTAAAGTAGCAACATTTTCCTTTGATGTAATATCGACAGTTTGATAATGGACATCAGTTATACCTTTAGTCGCTAATTCCTCTTTTGTTTGGATTAAACGTTCTTCAGAAACATCTGCCAACAATATGGTTCCTTTTTTGCCAACCAGTTCTGCAGTGGCTTTACCCATACCACCGGAACCGCCTGTAATTACATAAACATGCTTATCCATTTCAATTCCCCCTAAACTTGATATAAACTTAGTGTAAACGGTTTTATAATAAAATAAGCAAGACATTTCCACTAAAAATGTCCAGAGGAGTGTCAAAAATGGAAACGGCAAAAGAATCGATAGTTGCCGCTTATTTACAGCTTTTATTTGAGAAAAGCTTTGAAGAGTTAGCTGTGAAAGAAATTGTTCAAAAGGCGGGCATTTCCCGATCCACATTTTATTTGCATTTTGCAGACAAATACGAACTGATGGATGAGGTGAGACGGAAGTTAAACGACCGGTTCTTGTCATTTTATGAGATGGATTACCAATGGGGTAAGCCAATCACCCTCCATTTATGTGAACATATTTTCAAATATCGCTCATTTTATGAACTCGAATTTGCAGAGGCGGGCGCTATTCAAAAATTATCAGATAAGCTTGCAGCACATTTACAAGAAGTGTTCCAGGATCCAGACTATGCCCTATTTGCGAGCTATGGCACCATCGGTTATTTGGGTAAGGAACGGGTACGCCATGAGTCCGGCTGTGGCAGCGGAAAAACTATTGAAAATCGGCCTGACAAACTGGACAAAAGTATTGGATGCAAAATTAGATGGAATAGAGCGGTAGCGGGAAGCTGTAGACCTGAAAAAGAGGGTAGGAACTGATGAAATCGATGGAAGGAACTAAACGCCCGAGGAGCAAAGATAAGAGACGAATCTTGTTTTAAAAGTGTGCAAGTACTTTTGTTTTGAAAAAGATTGCTTAAAGTATTTGCAATCCCTACCATTTGATGGTATGCTTAGGTTAATTATTCATGTTCGGTACTAAGGATACTAAAAGTACTACTTTTCGTTTCGATGATGACTTAGAGCAAGGATAGTAATACAATGTGCTTTGGCACTAGGAGGCAACAACAATGGAACAAGGTAAAGTGAAATGGTTTAACGCAGAAAAAGGATTTGGCTTCATCGAACGCGAAAACGGAGACGATGTATTCGTACATTTCTCAGCTATCCAAAGCGAAGGATTCAAATCTTTAGACGAAGGTCAAGAAGTTACTTTTGAAGTAGAACAAGGTCAACGCGGACCTCAAGCTTCTAACGTTCAAAAAGCATAATTTCTAAAAACAAAAAAGGCAGACCCTATTACTAGGGTCTGCCTTTTTTGTTTTATTCAATAATAAAAAACCCTGCTCAATGTTGAGTAGGGTAAATGGAATGAGTAAAGTAAATCGCTTAAAAAGGTCTACCTAGTATAACATAGTTTTTTCAGAAAAAAGAATTTGTAAATGAAGAGGTTGGACTGCGGGAACTTCTTTTTTTGAGTCAGGGACCATTATTCATACACATTCAAACACAGGTTTGAGTATAATGTGAAATGTGGTATATTATAATCAAACGTAGGTTTGAATGAATGGATGTGAGAAGATGGATGAGATGAAGGATATGTGTGAAGTTCATCTGCATGATCAAGAAAAGGTGAACCGTATCCAAAAGGAAATCGGTCAGGTAGATATCTCAAGTATGTCAAAGTTGTTTAAAGTAATCGGTGATGAAAACAGGGTGAAAATCTCGTATGCACTTTGTGAGGATGAAGAGTTATGTGTATGTGATTTGGCAAATATCATTGGGGCGTCAATGGCAACAACTTCTCATCATCTCCGTACTCTATATAAACATGCAATTGTGAAATACAGAAAAGAGGGAAAGTTAGCCTTTTACTCTTTAGACGATGATCATATAAAACAATTAATCCTTATAGCGATAGCACATCAGCGGGAGGTGAGGGTCAATGGCTGATTCCCAATTAAAGACTTATCGGATTCAAGGGCTGTCCTGTACGAACTGTGCAGCCAAATTTGAAAACAATGTCCGGGAACTTGAAGGTGTGAAGGAGGCAAAAATCAACTTCGGGGCTTCGAAGATTTCTATTTCAGGAAGTGCTTCGATTGAAGAAATTGAGAAGGCTGGAGCCTTTGATAACCTGAAAATTCGTACTGAACAAGAGCAGGTGACAATAAAAGAACCAATTTGGAAGCAAAAAGAAAACATTAAGGTTTTTCTTTCGGCTATCCTCCTTTTTATCAGTTGGATTTTGGAACATCAATATGGCGAGGGTAGTCTTTTGCCGGTTCTGGGTTATGCCACTTCCATTTTAGTTGGTGGATACTCCTTATTCATCAATGGGTTGAAAAATCTCGTAAGACTTCGTTTTGATATGCATACGCTAATGACGGTCGCAATTATTGGAGCGGCTATACTTGGCGAATGGGGCGAGGCAGCCACTGTCGTCATTCTATTTGCTATAAGTGAAGCGCTTGAAAAGTATTCGATGGATAAAGCTCGAAATTCCATTGAGTCCCTTATGAATATTGCCCCTAAAGAGGCACTGATCAGGAGGGGCCATCATGAAATGATGTTGGCTGTCGATGCAATCGAGGTGGGAGACACCATGATTGTCAAACCGGGCCAGAAGCTTGCGATGGACGGAAGGATCATAAAAGGTGCATCCACACTGAATCAGGCGGCCATTACTGGTGAATCGGTGCCACTATTTAAAACGGTCGAAGGAGAAGTGTTTGCTGGTACGTTGAACGGCGAAGGTCTTTTGGAAGTGGAAGTCACGAAAAGGGTTGAGGATACGACGATTGCAAAGATTATTCATCTTGTAGAAGAGGCACAAGCGGAAAAAGCCCCTTCCCAAGCGTTCGTTGATAAATTTGCAAAATTCTATACACCGGCAATCATGCTGATTGCTTTGGCACTTGCAACCATTCCACCAATGATGCTGGGCGGAGAATGGAGTGAATGGATTTATCGCGGATTGACTGTGTTAGTTGTCGGCTGTCCATGTGCCTTGGTCATATCCACACCCATTGCCATTGTTACAGCTATCGGAAATGCAGCGAAAAACGGTGTTCTGATTAAAGGTGGAATCCATCTGGAGGAAGCTGGAGCTTTGAAGGCGATTGCATTTGATAAAACGGGAACATTAACAAAGGGAATACCTGAAGTGACTATCTTTTCCGTAATAGTGGATGAAATGAGCGAACGGGATGCTTTGAAAATAGCGGCTGCTTTAGAAAGCCGCTCGCAACATCCATTGTCCACGGCCATTCTTCAGAAAGCGGATCTGCAGGATATAGACTATCGTTCTCTGATGGTAGATGATTTTTCTGCATTGACAGGCAAAGGGTTAAAAGGAACAATCAATCAGGCAGTCTATTATATTGGAAAACCACAACTCTTTGATGAAGTGGGGTTAACCATTTCTGAAAAGGCTCAACATCTGATCAATAACTATCAGAATGAAGGAAAGACAGTTATAGTTCTCGGTAATCAAACTAATATTCTAGCCCTAGTTGCCGTTGCGGATGAAATAAGAGAAAGCAGTAAGGAAGCTATCAGTAAATTACATGCTTTAGGGATTGAAAAAACAATCATGCTGACCGGTGATAATATCGGGACAGCGAATGTGATTGGAACAGCGGCGGGCGTTCATGAAATTCAAGCAGAATTATTACCGCAGGATAAGCTATTCTTCATCAAACAATGGAAACAGAAGTATAACCGAGTGGCCATGGTTGGCGATGGTGTTAATGATGCCCCTGCTTTAGCCGCTTCCACTGTAGGAATTGCAATGGGGGGAGCGGGTACGGATACGGCCCTTGAAACAGCCGATATCGCTCTAATGGGTGATGATTTATCGAAATTGCCCTACACCATCTCATTAAGCAGGAAGACATTACAAATCATTAAGCAGAACATTACGTTTTCATTAGCGATTAAATTATTGGCCTTATTGTTGATTGCACCGGGCTGGCTGACACTTTGGATGGCGATTTTTGCGGATATGGGTGCGACGTTACTCGTGACCTTGAATAGTCTGAGGTTGCTCAGAATAAAAGAATAATAGATAAAGGGCTTCTGGATTTCTTGAAGGGAATCCAGAAGCCCTTTGCTATATCTAAACGTTTCATGTGAAACTCTGGAAAAGTGCCTCCATTATTCTTTGGAATTGTTAGGCCACAATCCATCATTAAGAATTAGAACCACCAACGGATGTTAGTTCCCGGACTTTGTTATTTTAAGGGACATTAGGATATATTGAATGCATAGCCAGGTTAAAACTATGAACAGGATAGGTAGTATGCTACAATTTGGCTGACTTTTAAAGGAATGCATGCCATCGTTAGGTACGGTTGTTGAATAGATCAAAGGTATTAAAGGAAGGGATTTGAAAGATGGAATTACATCAAAAGGCAATATTAGTTGGAGTCAATCTGAACGGTCAAAAGGATTTTGAATATTCGATGGAGGAGCTCGCCAATTTAACCGAAGCCTGTGAGGTAGAAGTGGTTGGAACGATCACACAGAATCTACATCGTGTCACTTCCTCACATTTCATCGGTACAGGTAAAATTGAGGAAGTAAAGGCGCTAGTTGAATATAAAGAGGCAAATGTCGTTATCTTCAATGATCAATTATCCCCCTCACAACTTCGTAATTTGGAGCGGGATATGGATTGCAAGGTGATCGACCGTTCCATCTTGATCCTGGACATCTTCGCACAACGGGCGAAAACGAAGGAAGCACAGCTCCAGGTAGAAGTGGCAAAACTTCAATATATGCTTCCACGCCTTATCGGCTTAAGAGAATCGTTAGGTCGACAAAGTGGAGGAGTGGGAACGAACAAGGGTGCTGGGGAAAAGCAGCTTGAACTTGACCGTAGGCGGATTGAGGAAAACATCAGTGTTTTGAATAAGGAATTGGAGGAACTTGTAGCACACCGTCAAACACAGAGGAAACAACGGAAAAAGAATGCCATCCCTGTTGTGTCATTAGTCGGGTATACGAATGCCGGGAAATCATCCATCATGAACGCATTGATGGAGATGTTCCAACCGACATCCGAGAAGCAGGTACTCGAGAAGGATATGCTCTTCGCTACACTTGAGACGTCCGTTAGAAACATTCCCTTGCCAGATAACAAGGAGTTTTTACTCACAGATACAGTCGGGTTCGTGTCTAAACTACCACACCATCTGGTAAAGGCATTCCGGTCTACCCTTGAAGAAGTAGTGGAAGCAGATTTATTAATCCATGTTGTGGACTATTCCAATCCTAATTATGAACAACAGATAGAGATTACCGAAAAGACTTTACAAGATATTGGCATCAAAGAGATACCGACCATATTTGCTTATAATAAAGCGGATTTGACCGATATGGACATTCCAAAGGTTAACCGTGATTCCGTTTATATGGCGGCCAGAGAGAAGGTAGGCCTTAAGGAATTGATTGATCAGATCCGTAGCCATGTATTCATGGACTATATTCATTGTGAAATGCTGATTCCATATGACCAGGGAAAACTAGTATCTTACTTCAATGATAATGGCCATATAACGGAAACGGAATATGAGGAAAATGGGACCAAGCTAAAGCTTGAATGCAAGAAGACCGATTATGAAAAATATCATAACTACGTGATTGAAAAATCCTGATGTTTTTTCCAGGCACTGAACTGAATTTAAATAGAATGTTTTGAAAGATTTCCGTAACCATGAATCCACAAGTTATACATATATCGTTTAGTTGTGTATAACTTGTGGATAACTTTCAAAAAGCCTTGAAAAAGTTTTCAAGGTTTTTTTTTGTGGACAACCTGTTGATAAGTAGATTGTTTGATATTCCCTTACTAAGAACTTAGGAATGATGTCGAGAATGTAGCGAGAAGTGTAGGACGTTGACTTTTTTTATCAGTTTTTGTAAAGAAACATGACATAGTGCACATTAAGTTGTCCGCATTATTTTACACTTTGTATAATGTAACTCCCTATCTATCATTATAAAATAAAGAATATTCATTTAATTTTGAGATTCATGAATAAGTAGGGGGCTAATGGTGATTTTTTAAATGTAACCTGTAAGATAAAAATGACAGTGCTACAGCCATAAATCATCAAAAGTAGGGATAGGATATTGCTAGTTCATTGACTATAGGCAATTCCTCCTTTTTTATTTTCCACAATAATTTTTTGGAAGGAGAATAGTAGATGGATATGACAAGCTCGTTAAAAGACGATTTGAAGAGAAACTTTCAGGAGGCAGAGAGGGGCTTAACCCCAAGAGAGGCACTGGAAGAATCTAATCGATGTTTATACTGTTATGATGCTCCTTGTATCCAGGCCTGCCCCACAGGGATAGACATCCCGACCTTTATAAAAAAAATCGCATCAGGAAATCTAAAAGGGTCGGCCAAAACGATCATGACGGCTAATCCAGTCGGTGCCAGTTGTGCGCGGGTATGTCCGACAGAAGAGTTATGTGAAGGGGCATGTGTTCTAAATCATTCTACAAAGCCAATTCCTATTGGCGATCTCCAGCGTTATTCCACAGATTGGGCCATTCAAAATAAACAAGCTCTATTCAAGGCTGGCAAGAAGAATGGCAAAACGGTTGCCATTGTCGGCAGTGGTCCTGCGGGCTTGTCTGCAGCAAGGGAATTGGCCTTGCTTGGCTACAGCGTAACCATCTTCGAAGCAGAAAAGAACCCTGGCGGATTAAACACTTACGGAATAGTGTCTTTCCGATTACCTCAGCACATCTCCTATTGGGAAGTCGATCAAGTAAAGAACCTTGATGTCGAGATCCGAACGAATTCAAGGGTTGGGGTGGATATCTCTGCTAACCAACTGATTAAGGACTATGATGCCGTTGTTTTGGCAATTGGTATGTCAGATGTACCAAAGCTTGGGATTGAAGGGGAGGACTTGGCTGAAGTCTACGATGCAATCGATTTCGTAAAAGCAACGAAAACGGAGGATATCACCGATAAGTTCGTTGGGAAGAAGCTGATGGTCATTGGAGCTGGAAATACAGCAATCGATGCTGCAACCTGCTCGGTCCGTCTTGGTGCTGAAGAGGCTGGTATCATTTATCGTCGGACCCAGGCGGAAATGACGGCGTATGATTTTGAATATGAGTTTGCCAAACAGGAAGGTGTCCGATTCCATTGGCTGACGAATCCTTCAAGAATCGTTGCCGATGAAAAGGGCCAGGTAACAGGCATTGAATGTGTGAAGATGGAACTGAGTGAGGCAGGGGAAGATGGTCGCAGACGACCGGTTCCAATTGCAGGCTCTGAGTTCATCCTTCCGGCCGATGGTGTGATTCGTGCGATTGGTCAATCACGTTATGTTGGTCTACTTGAACAATTTAACATCGATCACGATGGAGGTGTCGTTACCTTAACTGGAGACTCCTATAAGACGTCGAATGAAAAAGTGTTCGCCTGTGGCGATGTCATATTTGGGAAGGGCCAAGGAGAGGCTATGGTCGTTTCCGCTGCCCAGCAAGGGAAAATGACAGCCTATGAAATTGACGGAGTGTTAATGAGCAAGACAGAAGATATAGCTTAATAAAACAATAACTAGGAGGCGTATCAATGGCTGATTTATCAATTAATCTTGCAGGTATCAAATCTCCTAACCCCTTTTGGCTTGCTTCGGCACCACCAACTAATTCGGGTTATCAAGTGCAGAGGGCTTTTGAAGCCGGATGGGGAGGAGCTGTTTGGAAGACGCTTGGGGATCCAATCCTAAATGTTTCTTCCCGCTTTGCAGCCGTTGGGTTTAACGGCCAAAGAGTTGCTGGATTCAATAATATTGAACTAATTACGGATCGACCTCTTGAAGTGAATCTTAAAGAGATATATGAAACGAAAAAGAAGTTTCCCAATCACGCAATCATAGCGTCCGTAATGGTCGAGCCACAACAGGAAAAGTGGCATGAAATTATCAAACGGATAGAGGATGTAGGCGTTGATGGTTACGAGCTGAATTTTGGATGTCCGCATGGCATGGCCGAAAGAGGGATGGGGGCTGCTTCAGGGCAGGTACCTGAACTGGTGGAAAAGCAAACATATTGGGCGAAGGAAGCGGCCTCGAAACCTGTCATCGTCAAGCTGACCCCAAATATTACGGACATCACGGTTACGGCAGAAGCAGCCGTAAGAGGCGGTGCGGATGCAATTAGTATGATCAATACGATCAATAGCCTTGCAGGGGTGGATATTCACTCCTGGAATACAATCCCCCATGTTGGCGGAAAAGGGGCCCATGGCGGGTACTGTGGTCCTGCAGTGAAGCCCATAGCCTTGAATATGGTGGCTGAATGCGCAAGGAACCCAGGGATTAATGTCCCGATATCCGGTATTGGGGGGATTTCTAACTGGCAGGATACGGTCGAGTTTTTATTGATGGGGTCGACTGGCGTACAGATTTGTACAGCCGCTATGCATCATGGTTTCCGGATCGTCGAAGACATGATTGATGGATTATCCAATTACCTTGATGAAAAAGGGATTGCTTCTGTAATGGACATTGTCGGTAAGTCCGTATCGCGCTACTCTGACTGGGGAAATCTGGATTTGAATTATAAAGTCGTGGCCCGCATCAATAATGATGTGTGCATCAACTGCAATAAATGCCATATAGCCTGTGAAGATACTTCCCACCAATGTATTGATATGTTAAAGGACACTTCAGGCAACTCATTTTTACGGGTGCGTGAAGAAGATTGCGTCGGCTGTAACCTTTGTTCAATCGTGTGTCCGGTCGATGGAGCGATTGACATGATTGAAATGGCCAGCGATCTAGCCCCTATGACTTGGAATGAGCGTCAAGGTTTGCTAGGCAACATCGGTAATGAACGTGTGGATTTCGTAAAATAATGGAGGGGTAAATTATGAAAAAAATTATTAAGAACGGCACTATAGCAACGGCTGCAGATACGTACCAAGCAGATATTTTGATTGAAAATGAAGTCATTACAATGATTGGTAAAGACCTATCAGCCGAGGGAGCTGAAATCATTGATGCCAAGGGCGCACTAATATTCCCAGGGGGTATAGACCCACATACCCATCTAGATATGCCGTTTGGTGGGACGACCACGAAGGACGATTATGAAACGGGAACGATTGCAGCCGCATATGGGGGCACGACGACTGTCATCGATTTCTGCTTAACGGAAAAGGGGGAGCCTTTAAAGAATGCCATTGAAACATGGCACAAGAAAGCGGACGGCAAAGCCGCCATCGATTATAGCTTTCATCTCATGATCAGTGAAATCAATGATGAAGTTCTGGCTGAACTGCCAAGCATCATTGATGAAGAAGGGATTTCTTCCTTTAAAGTGTTCATGGCATACAAAAATGTTTTTCAAGCAGATGATGCAACGCTTTATCGGACTTTGCTGCAGGCGAAAGAACTTGGTGCCCTTGTCATGGTCCACGCAGAAAATGGCGATGTCATCGATTATTTAACAAAGCAGGCACTCGCAAAGGGACAGACCGATCCAATTTATCATGCCTTAACTAGACCTCCTGAGCTTGAAGGAGAAGCGACCGGAAGAGCAGCGAAGTTGACGGAAATGGCGAATGGACAGCTTTACGTCGTTCATGTCACTTGCGAAGATGCGGTTGAGAAGATTACTGAAGCAAGAAATAAGGGCGTCGATATCTGGGGAGAAACATGTCCTCAATATCTGGTGCTGGATCAAAGCTATCTCGAAAAGCCCAATTTTGAAGGAGCCAAATACGTATGGTCGCCACCATTGAGGAAGAAGAAGGATCAGGATGTGCTATGGAATGCTTTAAAGACAGGCCAGCTGCAAACCATAGGCTCTGATCAGTGTTCCTTTGACTTTAAAGGACAAAAGGACTTGGGTCGGGACGACTTTACCAAGATTCCGAACGGTGGACCGACTATTGAAGACCGAATGAGTATCCTTTATTCAGAGGGAGTCAAAAAAGACCGCATCACCCTGAATCAGTTTGTCGATATTACTTCTACAAGAGTAGCCAAGTTGTTTGGTTTATTTCCACAAAAAGGAACGATTGCAGTTGGATCGGATGCCGACCTTGTTATCTTCGACCCGAAAGTGGAGCGGACCATTTCCGCTGAAACCCATCATATGGCTGTAGATTACAATGCTTTTGAAGGACTGGAAATTACAGGTGAACCCGTTTCTGTCTTATCTCGTGGTCAGTTCGTCATTCGTGATAAACAGTTTGTAGGGGAGGCTGGTAAAGGGCAGTTCTTGAAGCGGGCTAAGTATAATACGTCGCTTGAGTCGGTTTCAGAGAATAAGCTTCCGGTCTAAAGTTATCATGGATATTTAAAGCAAATTAAAGGGGGATTTTATGGATGAGCGAAAATAAGGATTATTTAAAGTCTCCCGATTTGCTGCCTATACCGCATAGAGAGAAGAACATTAGCGCAGTAGGATTTGGCTTCATCTGGGTGGGGATGGCTGTCGTATTGGCCGCCTTTGCCATTGGAGGGAATGGGGTCCAAAGCCTATCGCTTGGTTGGGTCGTACTTGCGACAGTAATCGCCTGCGTAGTTCTTGGCTTCTTGATGACAATGACAGGGGATATAGGCGTTGAACATGGAATTTCATTTCCTGTATACATGAGGGCGCCTTTCGGAACGATTGGCACTCATATCCCTTCACTTGTCAGGGCGTTTGTTGCCTCTTGCTGGTTTGGATTGAACACTTATTTCGGTGCTACTGCGATGAACGCTATCTTTGCCACTCTTTTTAACTTTAATAATTGGTTTATCTGCTTTTTGGTTTTTGCCATTTTGCAATTAGTCAATACAGCCATGGGAATCAAGTCAATCGAACGGTTTGCCGATTTGGCAGCCCCAGTTATCATCTTGATTTCCGGCTGGATGTATTTTACGCTTTCTGACCAAGCAGTCGCACAAGGTAGGGAAGTCTGGTCATGGATTGAGAGTCCGGCAACCGGAGGGGCGGCTGTAACAGCTTTCATGGTCGTCATCATGTCGAATATGGGGTTTTGGGGAACGTTGACCGCGGATATGCCGACACTTTCCCGTTTTATAGAGGCACCAAAAAATGAGAAGAACTGGTTCAAACGCAATAAAGGGCAGATTATAGGGAACGTTATTACCTATCCTATTACCCAAACCTTCATGGTTATTATCGGAGCCGTTTCTTACATGGCCGTTTCCAATTATGATCCTGTTGTTGCTATACAGGGGTCAGCCAGTGGCATTACCCTTGGTGTTCTATTACTAATGATCGTTTTTGCTCAGTGGTCAACGAATACTTCGGCTAATGTTATTCCGGCAGCAACCATCTTCTCGAATGTAATGGGACCAAGAATGCCGTTTTGGTCGGGAGTTGTGGTTGCGGGAATCATTGGAATCGTTGTTCAGCCATGGAGCCTTTTCGGTATCATCATTGAGGTTTTGTTAATTGTCGGTGGGATTTTAGCCTCCATTGTGGGTATTTTGGTGGCTGATTATTACTTTCTTCGTAAGCGCCGTGTCAATGTACCAGAACTATATGAAAGTGAAGGGCAATATAAGTATAAAAACGGTGTAAATTGGGCGGGAATCATTGCCTGGATCATTGGTGGAAGCGGGGCAACGATTTTTTCCAATTACTCATTTATAGTCGGTTTTATACTCGGAAGTGCAACCTATTATGTACTGGCTAAATATTGGTGGTTCAAGAAGTACGAACAGGCAGAGATTATAGATCCGAGCGATGAGAAATATTTAGGAATCTCCGTCGGCAAGGATTGGGATATCGGAAAGAGAATGGTTGACGAAGAAGAGGTACTGAATATGCCTTTAGGCGGGGAAAACGTTAAATAAGGAGGAGTGGGACATGTCTGAATACCAAGAGTATCGCTTAGAAAGGGAACAAATTGATTTTTTACTTGAACGAGGGTACAGAATCACCCGGGTTTCTGAAAACTTAAGTGGCGCTTTCCTTGATTTCGAATTGATTGAAGGAACGAAGCAGGAATGGAAGCAGTTGAATATCAAGACTCCAGAAGGCAGAAAATATTTCTCAACATTGCTTTTTAAAAAACTAAATTAAAAACATGTATCCCCTAAGGATGTAAAGCTGTTAAGCTGGCCTATTTTCAGTTGAATAGGTCATTTTTTATGTTCATTTATGAATAGATAGTAAGAATATGAAGAGGGAAACTACTAGGAATGAAATGCATAGCATGATTTCTACAAAAATAACTGAAAATTTTGTATAATTTTGACGTTAGTTATTATGTCCAGTATCTGGAGATTTACAGACAGTCCGTTTATAATAGGTTTTATAGCTATAAAAGGATGGTGGATGGATGAATACGTCGATTACAATTGAGGAAATTCTAACGCGCAGGCATTTTAACCGGACGGATGTGGTCGGAGGCGAAGGTGGGTTAAAACGCCAAGTCAAATGGGTCCACTGTTTGGAAGTCACCCAAATCAGTCACTTGTTAAATGGAAACGAACTAATTCTTACCACCGGTCTGGGGTGGAAGGATTCAGATAGTACATTCCTTTCTTTTTTAAATCAGCTCATTACATGTAATGCGGCAGGACTCTGTATAGAGATGGCTACCCATGCCATGGCCATTCCACAGAGTGCGATAGACCTTGCAGACGAGCAAGGCTTTCCCCTCATTTTATTTAATCAGGAAGTTCCTTTTGTTGAAATTACTCAGGACATTCATTCCTTAATCATTAATAAACAGTATCAGATGATCTCCAACCTAGAAACCTACTCACAGCAGTTGAATAAAAAACTCCTCGAAATTGACCATTATGAACCAATTCTAAAATTTCTTCATTCGTATTTAAATGTTCAGGTGATGTTTATTCCCAATGAGAATGATATAGCCTGTATTCCAAAAATAAAGAAAAAACTCATCCAGCAATTGTTAGCCGAAGTATATGAAAAGCAAAATTTAAGTAAATTCGTTCTGAAACAAAGGATTCGTGTCCTTGGTGAAAATTATGCGGAACTGGTCATTTATAGTAGTAATCGAGAATTGACCGACTTTGATTCCCTTATCTTGGATCGAACGGCTACGGCTTTAGCTCAATATCTATTACGTGAAATCTATTTAGAGGAAAAAAAGATATCTGAAGAGAGCAAATGGCTAACGAACTGGCTCGAAGGGGAATATAGTGATGAAGTCATCCGGGAGCAACTATCTTATATTGATCCGAAGATGCAATTGGAAGGCGGCATCGTATGCATTTGCAAACAACACTCAAGGTATAATAAAGGTTCTGCTAAACTAGAAGGGACTTATTTTAAAATCCTGTTTAGATCCGTTTTTGAACAATATGGATTTCAGATTTTCTCTATGGAAGTACACCAACATCTGGTCTTTATTTTAGGGGATAACCGTTCACCTGGAGATTGGAAAGAGAGAGTGATGGGGGCCCTGGATCGAATCAGAATGATGGATGCTACGGGTCGCAACCGAATGAATGTGCTTTCAATAGGGTTTGGGAAATATGTTCAAAAGTTAAGTGAAATTTACAAGAGTTATGAAACGGCACGTGAGACCTTGTTGCTTCAGGAAACATTAACTGAGGAAAGCAGAAGCTATTTTTATCAAGATTTACATATGTATCGAATGATTGCGCTCATTAACAAACATGGAAACTTGGAAGAAACCGTATATGAATATTTAGGTCCTGTCATTGAGTATGACAGACGAAATAACGGGGAGTTAATGCCAACCTTGAAAACGTATCTTGCCTGTAATGGATCTAAACAGGAGACATCCAAACAATTATTTATCGTAAGACAAACACTTTACCACCGCCTTGAAAAGTTAGAAAGGCTATTAGGTGCCAATTTCATGAAATCTGAACAACGACTCGGCATTGAGTTCATGATTTTTGCTTTAGATTATTTGAAACTTCGCAAGACGAAGGTAAACGGAAAAACAGCGGATGGGTTTGTGGAAAACTGAAATGTAAAAAGCAGATGATAATAGGGTGTCTTATGAGGCATCCTTTTTATTATGAATAAAAATTTCGTCGCAGGTAGGGGATAAGGTTCTATAAAAAATATGCTGACATCAAAGAGTTGGCCTTTACAGCTTTTGATGTCAGCGGCTTTTCTTATTATTCATCTTTTTTAGAAAGGCAGTGGTAACATTCCACGAGGTAGGATTCAGCCTGTTCCATAATTTGATCGCCGCATTCGGTGCATTGCTTGGGTGGAAGGGTCCGGAAGAATTCCATTGGATTTTTAGTTTGCATGATAGGTGGTACCTCCTTATTGTTTTTTTAATAGTTTTCGCTTTTAGAAAGGCAGTGGTCACATTCCATCAAGTAGGATTCAGCTTGTTCCACGATTTGCTCCCCGCATTCGGTGCATTGCTTGGGTGGAAGGGTTCTGAAGAACTCCATTGGATTTTTAGTTTGCATGATAGGTGGTACCTCCTTCTTGTTTTTTAATAGTTTTCGCTTTTAGAAAGGCAACGGTCACATTCCAACAAGTAGGATTCGGCTTGTTCCACGATTTGCTCCCCGCATTCGGTGCATTGCTTGGGTGGAAGGGTTCTGAAGAATTCCATTGGATTTTTAGTTTGCATATTTGTTCCTCCTTTTAGTTGTTTAGTAGTCTTCGCTTTTAGAAAGGCAACGGTCACATTCCATCAAGTAAGATTCAGCGTGTTCGACGATATGGTCGCCACACTCTGGACAATGTTTGGCAGGGATACTGTTGAAAAATTCAATGGATTTTTTAGTTTGCATGATGGTTTCCTCCTTTATTAAGGTCTTTTCTATTTTTAAGACTTATTCACTCTTCACGTTTAGAAAGGCAGCGATCGCATTCCATCAAGTAAGATTCTGTTCCATCAAAAAGGGTTTCACCACATTCGGTACATTGTGCTAATGATTGGTCTTTCATGTTTTCTAATTGACTCGTTTGCATGTCACACTCTCCTTTCTGTAGTACAGTTTTTAATATCTGTCTGTTGTTATAATACAGTATATACCCGATGGTTAAAAAAGTATAGGCATTTCACAGAAAATTTAAAAATATTTCCAAATTAGTATGGAGAATCCTATTGTAACAAGGGTTTTCTGTGATATATTTTATTATTTTTTTCTTTTTAACTAAACCTGATTACTACGTTTTCCTAAAAAGTGGGATTGATGGGATGGAGCGGCCAAGACTAAATAGATTAATTTATATAACAGAATAGTACAGGGGATTTTTGCTAGTACGGGGGTGAGATTCGAAGGGTTTTCTAAGATTTTAACTCATCGGTGGGGTTATTTTCGCAAAAGAATGGGAAATTGGTTTTAGTGTTTTAGTAAAGAGGTAACTTGTTAATAGCAATAAATAACAGGAGGTCACTTATGTCTAAAAAAGTTATGGTCATTATTAACCCATCCTCTGGAAAAGAAAAAGCAGGAGAAATTTTGCCCAATGTGGAAAAGGTGCTTGGAGATATTTATGAACAAGTAGTGGTTCGGAAAACGAAGGGCGAGGGTGATGCTTCGCGGTTTGCAAAAGAAGCATGTGAAGGGAAATATGATGCCGTAATTTCAATGGGGGGAGATGGTACGGTAAATGAGACGGTCAATGGTCTCGCGGAACAGGAGCATAGGCCCATATTAGGGATTATCCCACTCGGAACAGTGAATGACTTTGCAAGGGCACTTAATATACCGTTAGACCCTATCAAAGCAATGGAGATGTACACAAAATCTGCGGTTAAAGAAGCGGATATCGGTAAGATCAATAATCGCTATTTCATGAATGTATTGGCGGTCGGGGCCATTGCAGAGGCTACCTATAATGTGAGTGTGGAGCAGAAAACGCGTCTTGGCTCACTATCTTATTTTTTGGAAGGAGCAAAGACGTTAGTCAAGAAGACACCATTCCCTATAACTGTGGAACATGATCATGGAAGGTGGACCGGTGAGACTTATTTACTGTTTGCTACGATGACAAATTCTGTCGGTGGTTTTGAACAACTTGCACCAGAGGCGGAAGTGAATGACGGGAAGTTGCACATATTTATCATTAAGGATCTTTCTCTTCCACTCCTTGTAAAAATTATTCCAAGTTTATTAAGGGGAGAGATTAAGCATCACGATGAAATCGAATATATTCAGACCTCTAGGCTTCACGTTTCCACTTCGGAGGACCTTGGGGTTAACATTGATGGGGAGAAGGGCGTCCAAATGCCTTTTCAGGCAGCCGTATTGCATAAGCACCTGCGTTTATTCGTACCGGAGCATCCTGAATGAAGGGATGAATAGATTGCGCATACTAGAAAAGCTAAAAGCTGTTCGACCAATTTGGCCGTACGGCTTTTTTTTAGTATGTCTAACCTACATCATAAAAGGGATCCGTGAGGTATTTGTGCCAGGCCACTACTGCCTTTTGAACCTGTGGATCGTCGGGTCATGGATCATTTCCTTCTATATAAGGTTCGTTAGATGACCTCGTGCGATTTCAATCGATACTTTTGAGTAGTTGTTTATTCTTTGAAACGTTTCGGCGACCATCTTTTTAAGTTCATGGGCTTCTTTAACACATTTCTACTTTTGGCTTGCACTTTTCAGACATAGTACAAAAATCAAACATCTATTCTATGTCCGTAGTGCTTGCCCCTTCTATTTTCAAAAGTGTCCGTTCAATCATTTTTATTTCTTTAATCTATCTTGAGGGAGGAGGTCTTAGTGTCTAAAGGTTGCCCATTCAGAACATAGCGTATAGCCAGAAGAGGAAAGGGTTTCGGGCTTACGTATCATAGAGCTCAAAAGGTTTTAGTGAAAAAAATCGATAACTCATCATAATTCAAGGGAAGTATAGTTAATGAATGAACGGAGGGGGTATATTATGGTACGCTTATAGTTATGAAAATAGTTAAGAAAGGAAGTTGAATGTTCGTATGGAGTTTTTTCTTGTTATATTAGCGCTTCTTATCTTAATTGGAGCGTCTAATGTAATCAATCATTTTGTCCCTTTTGTACCGGTGCCGTTAATTCAAATAGCACTGGGTGTCGTAATAGCACTCTTACCTTTAGGTATACATATACAAATGGAAACAGAACTCTTTTTGCTTCTGTTTATAGCACCGCTTTTATTTAACGATGGTAAAAATGTGCCTCGTACAGCCTTATGGAAGTTGAGGACACCGATTCTCATGCTTGCTTTAGGCCTCGTGTTCGTCACCGTTTGGGCTGGAGGATATCTTATTAACTGGATGATTCCTTCTATCCCATTGCCTGCTGCATTTGCATTAGCGGCCATCCTTTCTCCTACGGATGTTGTCGCGGTCAGTGCTTTGGCTAGTAGGCTTAAGTTACCGAAAAGTATCATGCACCTTCTTGAAGGGGAAGGGTTAATGAATGATGCTTCAGGTCTGGTAGCCTTTAAATTCGCTGTTGCGGCTACTGTCACGGGGGTCTTCTCCCTGGTCGATGCAACATTTAGTTTTATTTTGATAGCTATTGGGGGATTTGTAGGTGGGGCTGTTTTGTCCTTCATTATTATCAGGCTACGTGTCATCATTCGCCGATTGGGTATGGAAGATGTAACGATGCATACGTTGATCCAAATCCTAACACCTTTTATCATTTTCCTCGTTGTGGAGCATTTCCACCTTTCAGGCATTTTAGCGGTTGTGGCAGGGGGAATTGTTCATGCCATAGAACGAGATCGAGAGTTATCACCAACAGTTGAATTGCAGGTCGTATCCAAGAGTACGTGGTCTGTCATTCTATATGTATTAAATGGTTTGGTATTCGTTCTATTAGGTCTGCAAATTCCTAGCGTGGCCAAGATCATATTCCAAGATCCAGCATTCCATAATGGACAAGTGATTCTCTATATTGTAGTCATTACTCTGTTCCTATTTATCCTAAGATACATCTGGATTACTGCCGCTTGGTCAATCGGTTGGATGACGTATAAATCCGGTGTCCAAAAACCGGACTTCATGGCGGCAGGAATCATTACCATTTCCGGAGTACGCGGAGCGGTTACACTAGCAGGGTCTTTTTCGATTCCCTATATATTAGCGGATGGCAGTCCATTTCCGGAGCGCTCGTTAATCATCTTCATTGCAGCGGGCGTCATATTACTTTCTTTGATCGTTGCAAGTGTCTTCCTTCCTATCGTGGCCCGAACAGAGGAAGAAGAAGTGGTGGATAAGCAGGCTGATAAGCTAAAATTGGCTACCATTCATGCACATCAATCGGCGATTAAAACTGTGGAGTCTCAAATGACGGATGAAAACCGGGAAGCGGCTATGTCCATTATTTCGAGATACCATACGAAAATCAATGCGCTTTCCTATGTTGAACAGGGCAAAAGTTCAAATACAATTGGAGAAGAAGAAAAAGAACTTCGCTTTAAAGCTCTTGAGGCGGAGAGGAAATTCCTGGACCAACTCATTAAAGAGGAGAAAGTAGATAGGGAATCCGCTTATATTTGCTTGGAATATATCCAACGTATGGAAGGGGCAGTCACTAATCGGATGAAATTCCGTTTTTACAGGTCCTTGACACTTTTCCGACGATCGATGTTAAAGGTGTTTAAACTATTCTTCCCGAATAAAAAAGAAATAAGAAGAATCAATTTGGAGAGACTAGAAAAGGTGAAAGACCTTAAGATCAGGATGTATAAAGTGGCTATCCAAGAGATACAAGCAGGCATTACACCTGAAAACCATGAGACATCTTCCATGATCATCGAAGAGTATAAATTACTTATTTTGAGATACAAAAGAGAAAATAAAGGGCGTAAACCTAGTAAAATGGTCAATTATGAACGAGAACTATTTTATAAGGCGATTCAGGCAGAACGTGACGACGTTCAGGAAATGTTTGAAAAAAGAAAAATACCAAGGGATGTTGCCAATAGAATCCGGCAGCAAATCAATTTACGCGAAGCACTTAGTATCAACGAAAACAGTCATTGACCATATTCAGGAAAAGCACGGTCGAATTAATCGACCGTGCTTTTCGTGCGCTTGGAGGAGTTTCAACCGTAGAGAAAAGGAAAAGATAAAACAAAGCTAGGGGGATATCGATAAGGAACATTCGCACACCATCTACTAAGTGATTGGAATTTGTCTGAAATGTTACAGCCGGTTCAAAAGTCCATGTTGAATTCGTGGCTGTTTTAATTTCCCTTCTGCCTTATGGTACACTTTGTTTATTGATAAGTATGCTAATAGAGGTGTGGAAATATGAAAACAGTTGTAGTCATTGGCGGAGGAATTACAGGGTTGTCGACCATGTATCATTTACAGAAGGTCGTGAAAGCGGATAACCTTCCCGCAAGATTAATCCTGATAGAAGGAAATGATACATTAGGCGGTAAAATCAATACGATTCATGACGGTGCTTTTAAGATGGAGGCGGGTGCGGATTCGATTGTTGCCAGAAAACAACATGTAAAACCATTTATCAAAGAATTGGGTCTTGAAGATGATGTGGTCTACAATGCCACAGGAACATCATTCATCCATACGGACGGGAAACTGAAGAAAATACCTGAAGACGCTCTATTCGGTATTCCGATGAGCCTGGAGTCCTTGGCAAAAACCGAACTCATTTCTCCACAGGGTAAGGTGGACGCATTAAGAGATTTTTACACAAAAAACGAGACGTTTACGAAGAATGATTCAATCGGTTTATTTCTGGAAAGCTTTCTGGGTAAGGAACTCGTTCAGAAGCAGATTTCTCCAGTTTTGTCTGGCGTTTATTCAGGTAAGTTAAATGACCTGACCATTGCCAAGACATTACCGGAGATGCTGAATTATAAAAATGAATATGGAAGCATCATCCGCGGCTTATCGGAGAATAAGGATAAATACAGGAGCAAGGGGAACAAAAAGTTCCTTTCGTTTAAGAATGGTTTATCGATGTTGGTTGAACGGTTGGAAGAACTTCTCGATTGTGTGGACATTTTGAAAGGGAATCCGGTTGATAGAATAAGGAAAAATGAAGAGCGCTATTCGGTTACCTTAGTAAATGGAGAAACCATCGAGACGGATTTCATTGTCTTAAGTACGCCGCATACGACTACGCAAAAACTATTGGGTGACACTGAACTGGACCAGGACTTTGCAGGATTGCTTAATAGTTCGATGATCAGTATATACCTCGGATTCGATATCCCCGACAGTACACTGCCTGATGGAACAGGATTCATTGTCGGAGAAAATAGTGATTTGATATGCAATGCCTGTACCTGGACAAGTAGAAAATGGGAGCATACTTCAGAAAATAGCCAGTTGCTAGTCCGGCTCTTTTATAAAAGCTCCAACCCTGATTATGATCGGTTACAGTCATTATCGAAGCAAGAATT
Organism: Peribacillus sp. NPDC097264; assembly: GCF_050277925.1. NCBI lineage: Bacteria > Bacillati > Bacillota > Bacilli > Caryophanales > Bacillaceae > Peribacillus > Peribacillus sp. NPDC097264. Next base: position 55,700 of record NZ_JBNNSR010000012.1, on the reverse strand, counting down.
AATACAAGTGGCATTAGGGGATATTAAAAAAAGCTTGGATATTTCTGAGTGTCCTGTATCAAGCGAAGTTACGAAGTGGCAGGACAACATGCCGAATTACCACATTCAACACCCTTACATTGTTCAATCCCTAGAGCAGAAAATGAAAGCGAACTATCCGAATGTACTTCTTGCAGGTTGCTCATATTATGGGGTAGGGATCCCTGATTGTATTACGGATGGAGAGAAAAGGGCCCAGGAGATTGCGGCCAGATTATGATGAAAAAGGACTGCCGAAAATGGCGGTCCTTTTATTATGCACATCTTTCGGCAGAATGGATTGGGCATCTAAACGGGTAAACTTTCATTAAACGATTGATTAAATACTGGTAAGGATACAAGAGTCAGCCTTCCTTTTTCCCAGTTGTTGGCGGACTATCTAGCCATCTCATCGTAACGGGATTTTTTCCTTGCATTACCGTTGAACTTTTACTTAATTCCTGTATAATAAAGACCGTTAAATTAAAATTGAATTAAACTTAAAGTTTACTAATACAAAACTTTATTGACTGTAAGTTTACTATTCCTAAACGGATTGAGGTAATACTATGCATATTGGCAAAAAGATTAAAAATCTCCGTTTAAAAAAAGGATTGACTCAGGAAGAGCTGGGAGAGAGAACGGATTTAAGTAAAGGGTATATCTCGCAGTTGGAAAGAGATTTAAGTTCACCTTCAATAGAGACTTTTTTTAATATCCTTGAAGTACTTGGCTGCACTCCAAAAGACTTCTTTGATGAAGAGGAGCAAGTTCAAAAGGTAGTGTATGAGGAAGAAACGCAAACCTTTTTCATTGATGAAGAGCGCGGTTATCAGATTCAGTGGCTTGTACCAGAATCCAATGAAAAAGAAATGGAACCGATTCGGCTGACACTTCAGGAAAAAGGGGAGTTCAAGCAGTTTGAACCCTCGTTGTCAGAAACCTTTGGATATGTATTGAGTGGCAGGGTGATTGTGAAGCTTGGTACACATACCTATTTTGTAAAAGCTGGGGAATCCATTTACTTTCATGCATCCGATGAACATCAAATCATCAATGATTTTGATGGAGCATCCGAATTACTGCTGGTGGTGACGGAATCATATTTATAGAATTTAGTGATTGCAAACGCTTGTCTATTTGAAAAGTAGAACATGCGGTTCAATGGAAAGAGGGAAGTCTCTATGGCAAATGAAAAGATTATACGGTTTGAAAATGTTACGAAGCAATTCGATGACGATACAGTTGTTCTGGAAAATGTCAGTTTTGAAATTGAAAGAGGGAAGTTTTATACACTACTGGGTCCATCGGGTTGTGGTAAGACGACCATCCTACGATTGATAGCAGGGTTCACGGAAGCTTCAAAAGGTGATATTTATTTTGAAGGTGAAAAAATCAACAATGTTCCGGCTAATAAACGTCAGGTCAACACGGTTTTTCAAGATTATGCCCTATTTCCACATTTGAATGTGTTTGAGAATGTGGCATTTGGACTTCGGATAAAAAAAATGAAGAACGCCGACGTCGAGGTTAAGGTGAAAGAAGCCCTAAGTTTCGTGAATTTGGATGGCTATGAAAAACGCGAAATCAGGGAGATGTCAGGCGGTCAGCGTCAGAGGGTAGCGATTGCACGGGCGATTGTGAATGAACCGGAAGTCATTCTTCTAGATGAACCATTATCAGCCCTGGATTTAAAACTGCGTACCGAAATGCAGTATGAATTGCGGGAATTGCAACAAAGACTTGGCATTACTTTTATCTTCGTCACTCATGACCAAGAAGAAGCGCTAGCGATGTCAGACGAAATTTTCGTCCTTAATAAAGGGAAAATCCAACAAAGCGGAACGCCTATTGATATTTATGATGAACCTCTGAATCGCTTTGTTGCCGACTTTATTGGCGAATCCAATATCGTAAAAGGAAAAATGATTGAAGATTACCTTGTCGAGTTTGTAGGGAGACAATTCGAATGTGTGGACCAAGGATTGAATCGTAATGAAGCCGTGGAAATTGTCATCCGACCTGAAGACTTAGAGATTACTTCAGTCGATCGAGGGAAACTGCAAGTTCGGGTGGACTCTCAGTTATTTCGTGGAGTGCACTATGAAATCAGCTGTTATGACCATGATGGAAATGAATGGCTAGTCCAGTCGACGAAAAAGGTGACCGTCGGGGATGAAATCGGTCTATATTTTGACCCAGAGGCCATACACGTCATGCGTTTGGGAGAAACAGAGGAAGAGTTCGATAAGCGTTTAGAAGCGTACCATGGTGGAGAAAGCCATGAAAAATAAGTTTTCTAGAAATATTTACTTTATCCCTTATATCTTATGGATTGCATTTTTCGTCATTGCGCCGATACTACTGGTTCTGTATTATTCCTTTTTCGATATCGAAGGCAATCTGTCGTTAATTAACTATCAAAAGTTCTTCACTCCCGTTTATTTGAAGATGACACTCAGTTCGTTTTGGTATGCCTTTTTAATTACAGCGATCTCGCTATTAGTAGCGTATCCAACAGCGTATCTTCTGACCAAGACCAAACACAAGCAACTTTGGCTGCTGCTGGTCATTGTGCCATCATGGATCAATCTGTTATTAAAAGCCTATGCGTTCCTTGGCATATTCGGCACATATGGCATGACGAATGCCTTTTTGGAAGCGATAGGAATCGGAAAACAACAGATACTCTTTACTGATTTCAGTTTCATATTCGTTTCCGTTTATATTTTTATTCCATTCATGATTTTACCAATATTCAATGCGTTGGACGAAATGAATCCGACTCTTGTAGATGCGGCTAATGATTTAGGCGCATCACGTTGGATGACTTTCCGACGCGTGATATTCCCGTTAACGATCGATGGCGTTAAAACCGGCTGCCAGGTTGTTTTCATCCCAGCCCTTTCACTGTTCATGCTGACAAGGCTAATTGCTGGAAATCGGGTCACTACGCTCGGAACTGCAATTGAACAGCATTTCTTGGTGACCCAGGATTGGGGAATGGGTTCTACCATTGCCGTCTTTTTAATCATTATTATGTTCCTGATTATGTTCGTAACGGGTAACCGAAAGCAGGGTGTGTAAATTGAGAAAAAAACTATCGCCGTTATCGAGGGTCTTCCTTGTCCTGATTTTTCTGGTACTCTATGCGCCGATTTTCTTTTTAGTCTTTTATTCGTTTAACAGCGGTGGAACGATGTATGACTTCGAGAGTTTCACGCTGGATTGGTATAAGGAGCTTTTCCAGGATACAAGGCTGTTGATCATTGTTTTAAATACGCTTGTGATTGCCTTATTGTCGGCGCTAATCGCCACGATTATCGGCGTCATCGGTGCCATTGGGATCCGTTCTTTTACAAACAGCCAAATGAGGAATTCATTCTTATCCCTGAATAACGTCCTGATTGTAAGTCCAGATGTCATTATTGGTGCTTCCTTTTTGATTCTTTTCACAATGGCTGGCATCAAGCTTGGGTTCTACTCGGTACTGCTATCACATATCGCTTTTAGCATTCCAATTGTTGTGTTACTGGTGCTTCCAAAGCTTCAAGAAATGAGCCCTACCTTGATTGATGCAGCCCGAGACTTAGGGGCGAGCCGATGGAATGTAATGTCGAAAGTCATTCTGCCTTATATTTCACCGGGTATTTTTGCCGGTTTCTTTATGGCATTGACTTATTCACTGGATGATTTTGCGGTTACGTTCTTTGTAACGGGTAATGGATTCTCTACTTTATCAGTGGAAATTTATTCATTGGCCCGCCGTGGGATTTCCTTGAATATTAATGCGTTATCGACCTTGCTATTCTTTGTCACACTAATATTGGTCGTTGTCTATTACTTTGTTACGCAGCGAGTCAAGCATACAGGAATGGGGGGGAAAAGATGAAGAAGATTGTCCAAATGTTCCTAGTCATTTCAATCACCTCTGCCTTGCTGTTGTATGTGACATCGAAGTTGAACTCATCGCAGGGATTTACAAGTAGCGATACACTGACCATTTATAATTGGGGAGACTATATCGATACGGATTTGATTGACCGATTCGAGGAAGAAACCGGGATCAAGGTCATTTACGAGACATTCGATTCGAATGAAGCAATGATGACAAAGATTGAACAGGGCGGTACCACCTATGACGTGGCTATTCCGTCCGAATATATGATTGATAAAATGCGTAAAGAAAATCTGTTGATTCCACTGGATCATTCCAAACTTCCAAATTTGAAAAACATCGATGAGCGATTTATCGATTTACCTTTCGACCCGGAAAACAAGTTTTCGGTCCCTTACTTCTGGGGTACCGTTGGGGTTGTTTATAATTCCAAGATGCTTGGGGGAAAAGAAATAACAAGCTGGGAAGACTTATGGGATAAAGATTTGAAAAATCAAATCCTTTTGACGGATGGTGCTCGTGAAATAATCGGCATGGGTCTAAACTCGTTGAATTATTCCCTAAATGATACGAATGAAAAACACCTTCAAGAAGCGAAAACGAAGCTTGATAGCCTTACTCCAAATGTAAAAGCGATTGTTGGAGATGAGAGCCGCATGCTCCTGGAAACGCAGGAAGCAGCTATTGGAATCGTCTGGTCAGGAGTGGCCTCCGAAATCATGGCGGAAAACGAAGCCCTTGAATATGTGGTGCCCAAAGAGGGATCGAACTTATGGTTCGATAATATGGTCATCCCAAAAACAACGAAAAACGTGAATGCGGCCCATCAGTTTATTAATTTCATGTTAGATCCCGAAGTGGCTGCACAGAATGCGGAATATGTAAGCTATTCCACTCCGAATAAAGCAGCCTTGAAGTATTTACCGGAAGAAGTAGTGAAGGATGAGAGGTTCTATCCATCTCCTGAACTGACTGATAAACTAGAAGTGTACGAAAACATCGGAAAGAAAAATCTGGCCCGTTATAACGACCTTTTTCTAGAATTTAAAATGCATCGCAAATAAATGGAAGCCTGGTTTGAGAAGGTGTTGTCCTCCTTCTCGGACCAGGCTTTTTTTTGCATAGTAGATAAGTCGCCCACTGGATAAGCCGGTTTCCTTTGATACTCTAAAATGTCGGTGGAGAAAAAATTATGTTAGTATAATCATTAAGAGCAGAGTGAAGAGGAATCTTAAGATATTCTTAATAATTTCCTGCTATTATAAAATGAAAAATCAAGGGAGAGAGAATATGAATTTATTGAAAAGCACGAAGACATATGTATGGGCAGGCGCCATATTAATTATCGCCGCCATCCTAATATATGCAATGGTAGTCTCTACTGATAAGACAGTCGCGAGCGTAGGCGGAGAGAAAATTAAAGAGGCAGAGCTACAAGATACACTTGTCAAAAATTATGGAGCAGAAACGGTCGATCAATTAATCACTGATAAAATCGTTGAATTAGAAGCAGATAAGGAAGGCATTAAAATTACAGAGAAAGAAATCCAAAAAGAAATCGATACCTTAGCTGAATCATACGGTGGAGAAGATGCTTTAAAAGAGCAATTGGAAGCGAGCGGTTCTTCCCTAGCGGCATTGAAACAAGACATCGTGGTTTATCTTCATACGAAAAAATTAGTTGAACCTAGGATTACTGTTACTGATGATGAAATCAGCGCGTATTTTGAAGAAAATAAAGATACGTTTGCCCAAGAAGAACAAGTGGAAGCTAGTCATATTTTAGTGGAAGACAAAAAGACAGCGGAAAAAGTAGAAAAAGAACTTGCTGCTGGCGGAGACTTTGCTGAGCTGGCAACCAAGTATTCCACTGATGCTGGAACGAAGGAAAAAGGCGGAAGCTTAGGATACTTCGGAAAAGGTAATATGGTTAAAGAATTTGAAGACGTTGCCTTCAACATGGACGTTAATAAAGTCAGTGACCCGGTCAAAACGGAGTATGGATACCATATCATAAAAGTTACGGGTAAAAAAGAAGCTAAAAAAGCGAATTTAGAAGATAGCAAGCCAGAAATCAAAGAAGCGCTTCTAAATAATAAATTACAAGAAGAATACACGGTTTGGTTAGCAGAAGTGAAGAAAGATTACGATATAACGAATAAATTCGAAGCAACGAAATAAGATACGAGGGAAAATGGTGCAAAATCGGTAACATACGATTTTGCACCATTTTTTGTTTATATACGATTTTGTGAGATGAAATCTGGCGATATTTCAATTGTTTTTAGTGGTTTTAGGGTGTTAAAATTAATCGATATGAAGAAAGGTTTACATAAAATGGACATGTTGACGGGCTATTTTACAAGGTATACGGAATGGGTGATGGAAGAAAGTTTCATGTGAAAATAATGTTAAAGCCTTTAAACCAATAGGAACTGTTTTAGAAAGAAGGGGAAGGCAAGTGAAGTCGTTAAGAAAGTTATTGCCCTATCTGAAGCCATATACGCTGTTTGCGATTTTAGCACCGTTATGTATGTGTATAGAGGTAGCGATGGATTTACTACAACCCACTATGATGCAGCATATCATTGATGAGGGAATAGCCAACCAAGACAATGTGTATGTGACCAAACTAGGCTTTTTGATGCTGGGAGCTGCAGTGATTGGACTGATAGGTGGATTGGGTTGTACTGTTTACAGCACGAAAGCCGCTGTTCATTTTGCTTCAGATGTACGTAGGGATGTTTTTTGGAAAACGGAACTTTTTTCTAGTAAGAATACTGATTCATTCGGGACAGGGAAGCTGATCACGATTGTGACAAATGATATTGCCTCTGTGCAGTCTTCTCTTATGATGACCTTACGGATATTTGTCCGGGGACCGCTCATGTTTATTGGAAGCGTCATTATCGTCTGGGTGACAGCACGTGAATTGTTTCCGATATTAGCGGTCGCTGTACCTGTTTTGATGGTCGCCATTATTTATTTTTCCTCACAGGCAGGTAAGTTATTTAAGCGGGTTCAAGAAGCCATGGATCATGTGAATACAAAACTCCAGGAGACACTGAGTGGCATCCGGGTCATTAAGGCATATGACCGCCAGGAATTTGAAAAGGAGAGTTTCAAGGAGTTTAATGATAAGCTGACGAAACGAAATGTAGCGGCAGAGCAGACCATTATGGCCTTAATGCCCATTTTGTTATTTGTTATCAATTTGGGTGTGGTGGCTGGTATGTGGATGGGTGCAATCAGGGTAGAAAACGGAACGATGCAGGTCGGTGTCATATTAGCTTTCATCAACTACTTGAATATCATCATGAACGGATTGATGTCGAGTAGTCACGTCTTGATGCAAATCACGCGCTCCTTTCCTTCGGCAGACCGGATTCAACAAGTGTTGGATACGGAAATTGATATTAATGAACCTTCCAAACCAGCATCTGTTCAGGCAAGGACGGGGGATGTGAAGTTTGAACGTGTGAATTACAGTTATAGCAAAAATGGTGAATATGTGATTAAAGATATTAGTTTCCATGCCCGAGGAGGACAAAAGATAGGTATTATCGGTTCAACAGGTAGTGGGAAGTCCACCCTCGTTAAGTTGATTCCGCGTTTATATGATCCTGATACCGGTACGATTACTATTGATGGCATCCCTTTACAGGATTATCCTCTAAAAAGCCTAAGGGGTGAGATTGGGTATATTCCTCAAAGGGCCTCGCTGTTTTCCGGAAGCATTGAAGAGAATCTACGGTTCGGAAAAGAGGAGGCGGGGACGGCAGATATGGAAGCAGCGACTCAATCCGCGGCCGCTCTTGATTTTGTTAAGGGCTTTGAGGGGGCATTCTCGTATAGGCTGACTCAGGGTGCCAACAATTTGTCAGGTGGGCAAAAGCAAAGGTTGTCCATTGCAAGGGCCTTTATCCGAAAACCTAGGATCTTGATCTTGGATGACTCGACGTCAGCGATAGATGCTCTATCGGAAGCAAAGGTCCTACAGGCGTTGAAGCGGGAATTTACCGATTCGACGGTGTTCATTGTTTCATCCAAGATATCTTCGATTATGGATGCCGATCAGATTCTTGTGATGGATGACGGAATGATTGAGGCGAAGGGTACTCATGAAGAACTACTCGCCAAAAGTCGTGTTTACCAGGATATTTATCGGACGCAAAGCGGAAGGGAGATAGCTCCCCATGAATAAGCAGATGAATCAACCTCCAGTATCAGATGTGATGGGGAAAGCCCGCGGACCAAGAGGATTTGGTGGTCCGGTCGTTCAAGCAAAGAATAAAAAACAGACAGTTAAAAGGATATGGAAGTATCTAGAGAAGCAGAAAGCGGGTTTGGTCATAGCGATTTTATTTGTGGTGCTCTCCACATTACTTGGTCTATCAGGACCTTATCTGATTGGAAGAATCATAGACCACTATATTATCCCGAAAGATATTACGGGTACGGTAAGAATGCTAGGGGTACTTGCAGCTGTCTATATCGGATCGTCTCTGTTCACCTGGATGCAGACAGCCATCATGATAAATGTATCGTTACGGACCATTCGAACGCTGCGTAAAGACTTATATAATAAATTTCACACGCTTTCCTTACGATTTTTTGATAACCGGGTTCATGGAGATTTGATGAGCCGGGTGACGAACGATATTGATCAATTGAACAATGCATTAAGTCAAAGTGTCATCCAAATTTTTAATTCGTTGCTCATGATTGCCGGTGTGACGATAGCGATGTTCTCCATGAATGCAATTTTAGCGGTGGTAACCCTACTGATTGTCCCGCTGATGATACTGACGACTAAAAAGATCATCAAATACAGCAGCAGTAACTTCATAAAAAGGCAACGTGACTTAGGGGAGTTAAATGGGTTCATCGAGGAATCCATTTCAGGAACGGAAGTCATCACTTTATTTGGAAAAGAAGAAAAGGTCTTCAGCCAGTTTTCCACCGTTAATGAGAGGCTTCGCCGTTCTTCAATGGCCGCTGATACAGTTTCCGGGTTCTTGGGGCCAATTAATAACTTCATTAACAACATCGGCTTAGCTATTGTCATCGGTGTCGGTGCTTTGATGGCCGTAAAGGGAACGGTCACGGTGGGACTCATTGCCGCTTTTGTGACCTACTCCCGGCAATTTTTCCGACCAATCAATCAATTGTCCAGTCTACTAAATACCTTTCAATCAGCCATTGCAGGAGCCGAACGTGTATTTGAAATCTTGGATGAAACGCCTGATATGAAGGATAAAAAGGGTGCAATACCCGTCGATGCCTTTAAGGGGGATGTAGAGTTTACAGATGTCCATTTTGGCTATTCCAAGGATCAACCGATTCTAAAGAGAATTAACTTTACGGCATCAGCCGGGCAGACCATTGCCCTTGTTGGTCCGACCGGATCGGGGAAAACGACGATTATTAATTTGCTATCCCGATTTTATGAAGTGGACCAGGGTCAAATCAACATGGATGGTCGAAACATACAAGACTATAAAATTAGTGATTTACGAAAGAAAATCGGCATTGTTCTCCAGGATACTTTTCTATTTTCGGGGACCATTTTAGAAAACATCCGATATGGCCGGTTAGATGCAACAGATTCTGAAGTGATTGAAGCGGCTAAGGTTGCTTCGGCACATGGCTTCATCAAACACTTGCCAGATCAGTATCAGACCCGGATCACAACAGGCGGTTTGAATTTAAGTCAAGGGCAAAAGCAGCTTTTGGCCATAGCCAGGGCCATCTTGGCGGATTCGGATGTGTTGATTTTAGATGAGGCGACATCGAGTATTGATACAAGGACGGAAATTGAAATCCAAAAAGGAGTGAACCGCTTGACGGAGGGGCGCACGAGCTTCGTCATCGCCCACCGATTGAAAACAATAGAAACCGCCGACAAGATTTTGGTTATAAAAGATGGTGAAATCATCGAAATGGGTACCCATCACGAACTTATGATGAGTCGAGGGTTTTATAAGGATTTGTACGATAGTCAATTCAATATTTAGTACGAAAAAAGAGCAGAGTTTTCTCTGCTCTTTCTTTATGTGTTAGAAGTTGGATGAGATGGATTTTTCATTTGATAGTTGGGATTTGGTGACCATTTCATCGCTATCTTTTTCGCCTTTTTTATTATCTTCCTTTTCCGTTTTCAGGGATTGTGCAGGAGTTTCCTTCAATTGCTTCCCAGCCACTACGACTTTAGAGCTAATGTCCTTCAATTCACTTGTTGCATCTTTCGCTGAACCGAGGGCGTTGGTGGAAATCTCTTTCACTTCCGATACTTTTCCTACGACTTCTTCATTAACGGTTTCATATAGGGTTTCAACGTCACTGATTGCCTCTTTGATCGTTTCGGTTGCACCCTTAACGCCGGATACCATTTGTTCCTTCACTTCACCGGGATTTTGTTTTACCTGTTCAATCATATTCATGGAATTGTCTTTTAAAAGAACTGCAGAACGTTTCATTTTATTTCTTGTGTTCGAGTCCAATAATGTTAAAGCACCGCCGACAATTCCTCCGATGATAATGCCTTTTAGTAGTTTGCTATTCGATTCGTTTTGATTGTTTGATTGAGTCATCTATACTTCCTCCTTTAAGAATGGTTAGTATGTTCTTACTTTCTTGTTTCCCTAATTTTCCATGATTTAAACGGATAACAATAAAACTGTCATCTAATTGACATATTAATCCAATTTATAGTAAGATGGCAAATAGTTAAGTGACTGAACTACTTTTTATGGGGTGAAGGGATGAGTGATAAACAAGTTACCGAATTGATTGATCGATACATGAAGGTTTCCTTTCATGTGAATAAGATGGGGGAGCTTCTCATTAAAGACGAGATTTGTGATGTACTGACAAATGAACAATATTATACTTTGCGTTTCATAAAACAACAGCAATTCTGTACCTCGACCGAGCTTAGTGAGGCTTTCCATGTCAATAAAAGCGCAGTCACATCGAACATTAAACGCCTTGAAGGCAAAGGCTTGATAGAGCGTGCACGTGACCTTGATGACCGAAGGGTGGTCCATTTGAGGCTTTCCGAAAAGGGAGAAACATTATTTCAGGAAATGGAGCAGAAAATTCATATAGTCGTAGAGACAATCATGGGGAATTTTAAATATGAAGAGATTGTTAGTTTCCTGGATACATATGAAAAGCTTTCATGGACTTTTGCCGAGATGAAGATGGGGATAAGGGAGGAAAGGTAAATGAGAGCAATTATAAAAGGAAAATGGGCAATCGTCATTATCTGGATTGCCATTACAGTTGGATTATTGTTCATAGCTCCTAATATGGCGGAACTCGTCAAGGAAAAGGGACAGTTGGATGTTCCGAAAGAGTATTCTTCCGGAATGGCGAATGAACTTTTGAAGCAAGTGCAAAATGAGGATGAATCGCAGTTGGCCCTGGTTTTTCATAGTGAAAAGAAGCTGACTGCAGATGAAAGGCAAGAGATTGAAAAGGGGATACAAAGGTTAGAAGTGAATAAAGGGGAACTGGGCATCAAAGAAATACTGACCCATTTTAAAGAACCATCCCTTAAAGAACAGTTGGTTTCGAAAGATCAATCCACGATACTGACCTCCATCACCATGACCAAGGGAGACCGTGAGGCAAAGGACGTCATTGACGCGCTTTATAAGGAATTGGATCAAATAGATGTTGATCATTATTACACGAGCAGTTGGATAATTGATGAAGATCTTAATGCCAATTCCCAGGAAGGATTAAAGAAAACGGAGGGAATCACCGTCATCTTCATATTGGTGGTATTATTGGTGGTCTTCCGTTCGGTAGTGACGCCTCTCATTCCGATGATTACAGTAGGCTTCACCTATTTATGCTCCCAATCCATCGTTTCCTTTTTGGTGGACCGTTGGGATTTTCCCATCTCGTCCTATACCCAGATTTTCTTGGTCGGGATTTTGTTCGGGATCGGAACGGATTATTGCATTCTCTTGTTAAGTCGTTTTAAAGAGGAATTATCAGGACAGGAGTCATTGACGGAAGCCATTGTAGAAACGTATCGTACGGCTGGTAAAACGGTCTTCTTCAGCGGATTGACCGTGATGATCGGATTTGCGGCCATTGGCTTTTCCACGTTTAAGCTATATCAATCAGCGGCTGCCGTGGCCATCGGAGTCTTTATCCTGATGGTTGCCCTGTATACAATCGTTCCATTTTTCATGGCAGTGCTTGGCAAGAAGCTATTCTGGCCTTCAAAAGGCAAGCTTGAACATAGCGATAGTAAGTTGTGGGGCAGATTAGGAAACTTCTCCTTAAATCGTCCTTTGCTGGCCTTGCTTATCGTGGCGATTGTCTGTGTTCCCTTTTTATTGATGTATGAAGGGAAGATTTCTTATAACTCTCTTGAAGAGGCTGGGAATGATGTTCCCTCAATCATGGCCTTCAATATCATTGCCGACGAATTTGGTCCGGGACAATCCATGCCAACCCAGATCGTCATCCAGAATGATGAGCGGATGGATTCAGAGGATTATGTCGGGCTTGCGGAGAAGATCAGTGTGGAAATCACGAAGGTGGATGACGTCGATGTCGTCCGTTCTGTAACCCGTCCGACCGGTGAGCCTATAGAGGATTTGTTTGTCTCCAATCAGGCCAAAACGTTGGAAAAAGGAATCGGAGAAGGGAATCAAGGGATTGAACAGATTAGTGACGGATTAAAGACGGCAGGAAGTGAACTTTCAGAATCTGGTCCGCGTTTAAAGAAGGCGACAGACGGAATCGGAGGCCTGATCTCTGGAACCAATGAATTGAAAAACGGGGTAGGCCAGGTAGAGACCGCTTTAACGAGTATTGAAGCAGGTATCCGTGATGGCTCCTTAGGTACAGGGGACGTGAAAAAAGGACTGGAAGAGGTCAAGTCTAACCTTGAAAAGCTGGCTACAGGCAGTGGAAAGCTTTTGGAAGGCTACCAGCAGTCCACATCTGGATTGAATGAACTTAAAGGCGGGTACAAAGATATTCAGACAAATCTTAATGAGGTGTCGAAAAGTCTTACGGGGCTGAACGCATCCTTTGAAAAAATGGAAGCTAGTAATCCGGAGCTTCAGCAAGATGTGAACTACCAAACAATCAAACAAACGGTCCAGGGCGCACAGAGTGGGGTAGGGACGATGGCAGCTGGACTAACGGAACTCAATAAGAATCTCGGCCTTGTATCTGGTGGCTTGAATACCGCGAATAAAAGCATGGCGGAAATCGTGAACGGACAAAAAGCCCTGGGGAAAGGTCTAACCCAGTTGATCACAGGCGTGGATACCTTGCAAAAAGGATTAACGACCATGGCCAATGGACAAAGCGAAGTCATTAAAAATCTATCCCAGTTTGAAGGGGGCCTAACAAGCTTAAGCAGTGGTCAGCAAGAGCTATTGAATGGCTTTTCCAGCATGGGTGGTCAGCTAAACCAATTGGAAGATGGTTTAAATAAAAGTGCCGATGGCCTGAATGAAGTCCATGATGGATTATCATCTGCACAGGGCTATTTATCCGGTCTTGCGAAGACGGATAAAACGGTCACAGGCATGTACATTCCAAAAGAGGTGTTGGAAAGCAAGGAATTTGGAGAATCACTGAATACCTATCTATCTGACGACGGCAAAGTGATGACACTTGATGTAATCTTCAAGACGAATCCATATTCCAACGAATCCATTGAACAAATTGATAGGATTGAGGATGCGGTCAAAAATGTAACGAAAGGAACAAAACTAGAAAATGCCAACATTGCTATCGGCGGAATTACAAGCACCCATCATGATTTGAGCATGATGTCAGAGGCTGATTTCTCTAAGACAGTGGTGTTGATGCTTTCAGGTATTGCAATCGTTCTATTCTTTATGTTTAGATCGTTGGTTATGCCAATCTATTTAATCGTGTCTCTTGTTTTGACATACTTCACGGCAGCGGCGATTACAGAATTGATATTCGTTAACATTCTGGGGTATGCGGGCATAGGCTGGGCCGTTCCATTCTTCGCTTTCGTTATCTTAATAGCACTCGGAATCGATTATAGTATTTTCTTGATGGATCGCTTTAATGAGTGGAAAGGTAAACCGGTAAAAGAAGCGATGTATTTATCGATGCGGAAAATGGGGACGGTCATTATCTCCGCGGCCGTGATCCTTGGTGGGACTTTCGCGGCCATGATGCCTGCAGGCGTTCTGTCACTCCTAGAGATTGCGACTTTAATATTGGTAGGCCTTGCTCTATACGCGTTCATCATATTGCCACTGTTTATCCCAGTGATGGTTGCAACGTTCGGAAAAGCTAACTGGTGGCCATTTATGAATCAACAGCAATCTGAGAAATGATACAAAACGAAAGGCACCCCACCTGGGTGCCTTTCGTTTGTTTTCTTAGCATTAACTCGTTACATAAACATCTTTTGCTGCTTCTTCTTGTTGGCCGATATTATCATATCCATAACATACGGGAGCCCCATTGGAGGGGTCTATCATGATCCGTGCATCGATTTGAAAGACCTCTTTCAAGACTTCCGGTGTAATCGTCTCGGAAGGGGTTCCAACCTTCATGATTTTTCCATTCTTCATGGTGATGATTTCATCAGAAAAGCGGGCCGCATGATTGATGTCATGTAAAACCATGACGATGGTTCTATTTTGTTCTATGTTTAACCTTTCAACGATCCGTAGAACTTCCAATTGATGAGCCATATCAAGGTATGTCGTAGGTTCATCCAATAATAATATGCCCGTTTCCTGTGCTAATGCCATGGCAAGCCAAACCTTTTGACGCTGCCCACCGGATAGGTTGGCTATTTCCCTATCACGAAAAGGGAGGGTCTTGGTAATGTCCATGGCCCATTCAATCTTTTCTTTATCATCTCTGGTTAATTTATTGACATTATTGCGGTGTGGATATCTACCATATGAAATAAGTTCCTCCACTTTCAATTGAGAAGGTGCGACAGGGTTTTGGGGAAGCAAGGCCATTAACTGGGCAATCCGCTTTGTATGAATGGACTGTAAATCCTGCCCCTGCAGATAAATGGTCCCGTTTTTTTGCTTAAGGATGCGCCCTATTGTTTTTAGTAAAGTGGATTTACCGCATCCATTCGGTCCAATGATGGTTGTGATCAGTCCTTCTTTTATTTCCAAATTTAAATCTTTGAACACTGTGAATTTTTCATAATTGGTTTCCAGATTTTCCATCTGCAGAATGCTCACGGGCCATCTCTCCTTTTATCTTTTTTCTTTTATTAATAAATAGAGAAAATAGGGAACACCGATAATGGAAATGACGATTCCTACTGGCAATTCAGCCGGTGCAAACACCGTCTTTGCGATATAGTCGGAAGCGATTACCAGGAAGGACCCAATCACCCCACACACAGGAAGCACATGTTTGTGGTGGATTCCTACAAGGTGTTTTGCAATGTGCGGGGACATCAACCCGATAAATCCGATGTTACCTGATACGGAAACACATGCACTCACTAAGCCGATACTGCTGAGCAAGAGAATCGAAGTTTCCTTTTCTACTGATATTCCGAGGCTTTTTATACTGGTCTGTTCCAATTGAAACAAATCCAATAAATAGGCCTTCCTCATAATGATGGGTATTAAGATTATTAGCCAAGGTAACATGGCGACGATGTATTTCCAATTGGCCGAGTAGATACTGCCTGAGATCCATACAGTGGCCATTTCAAAATCCGAAGATTTCATCTTCAAAGATATGTAGAGGGAAAGGGCCCCAAATGCCGAGCCAATCGCAATCCCGGTCAGTAAGAAACGACTCGTATCAAGGGATCCGTTTTTCCACGAAATAAGGAATATGATGAGGGCGGCTAAAATTCCACCAACCAATCCAAACAACGGAACGCTCATGATGGACAGCCAATCAGAACCTGCTCCAATATATTTACCTTGAAAGAAAAACATGAAGATGACGATGGCAGTTCCGGCCCCTGCATTTATTCCCAAGATGCCTGAATCCGCCAAACCGTTTCTCGTTACACCTTGAATGACAGCTCCTGCAATACCTAGTGCAAGTCCCACTAGACCGGCAATGACAATGCGGGGGAGCCTAAAATCAAAAATGACCAAATCGTAGTCTGCGACCGGGTTTATACGGAATAACGTCCGAACGACATCCATGACGGTCATATCAAAGGTACCGCTTACCAAGCTTAAATAGCTTGTCGCTATGATTAGGCAGATACCGACTGTCATTGTGATAACCAAGCGTTTCGATGATTGACTATACACTTTTTTCTCCTCCTTTCGTTCTTATTAAATATAGGAAGAAAGGGATGCCGATTAAGGAGGTGACCACTCCGATCGGCGTTTCGAATGGATAATTAACGAACCTACTGATTACATCGCATAATGCTAGGAAAATTCCACCGATTACACCAGCACAGGGAACGATCCATTTATAATCGATTCCTATTAAAAAGCGTGTGATGTGTGGGATGATCAACCCTATAAATCCAATCTTGCCGACGAGTGCTACTGCAATACCCGTTAGGCATACGACAGAGAGTAGGGAAACAAGCTTAACTAGTTTCGTACGTTGACCTAAGTTGATGGAGACTTCATCCCCCAGAGATAGAATGGTGATGGATTTGGAAATGAATAAAGCAAGGATGATGCCAATTGCCCCAATGGGGATCGAAAGTTTCAGGATGTCCGGATTGATCTGATGCAATCTTGCATTATACCAAAAACTAACACTCTGGGAAATTTGGAAGTAGGAGGCTATCGCAGCCGATATACTACTCAAAAATGTTCCGATTACCGTACCGATTATGGCTAGGCGTACCGGGGATAAACCATTATGTAGTAATGAACCAAAACCAAAAACTATGCCAGCCCCTAAGGCAGAACCCAGCATCGAAAAAAGAATCATATGGAAAGAAGACATGCCAGGAGCGAAAACCATGCAAAGAGTGATGACAAATGCAGAGCCATCGGTCACTCCCATGATTGAAGGGGATGCAAGATAGTTTCTTGTCATCCCCTGCATGAGTGCTCCTGATATGGCTAAAAATGCCCCAACAAGAAGGGCACCCAGAACCCTTGGCAATCGTGAAGTGATTATAATAGCATGATCGACGTTCTCTGGGTCATAATGCAAAAATGCATTCCATACTGTTATAAAGTCTATATTTTTTGCACCATAAAGAATGGACAAAATGGTTGTCAGAATAATTAAGACGGGTGCCATACATAGAATTATGATCGGTAATGAATTTATTTTTGCCATATCAATCAACGCACCTTACTGCTTATTTAGCTAAATTTTCCGATGCAGCTTTTAAGAAGGCTGTTTTACTCCAAGCTGTTCCACCTTGTGCAAGCGGATCAACAGAGTTCACAAACACCTTATCGTTTTTAACAGCCTCGATGCTCTTCCAAATGGAGTTGCTTTCCAATTCTTCTAAAGCTTTTGGTTTTTCAGCATTTTCGCTTTCTGAGAACTGTAGGAAGATATAGTCCGGGTTAATTTCAGCAAATTTCTCTAATGCAATCATTTCTTGCGCTTTGACTGGTTTAATTTCTTCAGGAACCGTTAATCCTAAATCAGCATATAACACTGGGTTGAAGTATACATCTTGAGGATATAGGAATAGACTACCGTTTCTTACCCTCACAACCATTACCTTTTTATCCTTCAGGTTTTCGCCGACTTCCACTTTTGCTTTTTCAGCATCCTCTTTGTATTGAGAGATGATGGATTCGGCCTTGTCTTCCGTGCCGGACAGCTTGGCCATTAACCGTAAGTTGTCCTCCCAATCAGTAGAAATATGTGAGTAAGGGAATGTTGTAGCCACTTTATCTAATTTTTCCGTTACCGTACCGTCGGATTTGGATGTCCACATGATAGCATCTGGTTTAAGGCCAAGAATGGTTTCGTAGTTTGGCTGCATTTTCTCACCAATTGACTCTGCACCCTCAAGGTCTTTCGCCAAATATTCTGGAAGTTTTCCACCTACCGTTATAGCACCCACTGGTTTAACTCCTAATGCAGCGGCATCTTCCATTGACTCCAAACTTGCTGTCACTATTCTTTTAACTTCAGAAGGAATCGTATATTCCTTGCCAAGATAGCTTATCTTTTGTGTCTCTTGCTTCTTCGTTTCGGTCGCACTGCTTTTTTCAGAAGTATCTCCTGAACTGTTTTCAGCATTACCGCAAGCTCCAAGTCCAATACTAAAGACTGCCGCCATGCCAAGTACCATTAACTTTTTCTTCATGTTCTGACTCCCCTTATTCTAAAATATTTTTTTAAAAATCTGTTACAAACAATATGTAGATGCTCTCTAGCGCAGTTAAAAATTTATTTCGATACCTGTCCAACTAGGAATCTAGTGAGTTAAACGAAGGTAACTAGTGATAACGATTATCATTATCATGCAATATACAATATATAGGTAATCTGCAAAATTATCAATAGCATTTTTGTAAAAAAATAAAATATCATCATTAATTTTCTAAGAAAAAGTTATTCAGGAAAAGGCGTGGTTGCAAATTTCACCATTGTTGATAAACTAAATGAGAAACATTATCATTTAGTGGGGGGGTAAGTACTATCAATAAATGGGTTATGAAATACATGATAACTAGAAGTGAAGATTAATAGTCGAAAATTAGGTAATGGGAGGAATGAAAGAATATGGAGAAAGAAAAGGATAAGGCAGCAATGGTGGGTCACTTTAGGGAAGATAGAGAAGTAGTCTTGAAAGGGACGAGTCAATTCCTCATGAAATCTAATAGGGAAGGACGGATGTACCAAATTTTCATCTATCGACCAAAAGAGGCACAGCCAGCAGGAGGATTTCCAGTCATATATGTGCTCGACGCCAATTCGGTGTTTGGAACCATTGTCGAGGCCATGCGTTTGCAGTCGAAGCGACCTGAAAAGACAGGGATCGTACCTGCCGTTATCGTCGGTATTGGATATCCGATAGACGGAGCATTTTCCACCGACCGTTATTATGACTTCACATTGCCCGTCGATTATTCAGAATTGCCAAAGAAACCTGATGGGGGGGATTGGCCTCCACATGGAGGGGCGGCGAACTTCTTGAATTTCATTGAAGAAGACCTCAAGCCCGAGATTATGAGTTCCATTAACATCAACCGGGGTAGACAAGCGCTTCTCGGTCATTCATTAGGTGGCTTGTTTACCCTGTATACCTTATTCAGTAATCCTCAAGCTTTTCAAACATATATCGCGGGTAGCCCCTCGATTCATTGGAATAAAAAGTGGTTTTCGGAAGAAGAGAATCATTTCCTGAGTCGATTGGGAAGGGATGATAGGGATATCTCCTTATTTGTAGGTGTGGGGGAATTCGAAAAAAATCACAAAAGTGGCATGAATGAAAATGCATTAGAACTCTCTAACCGTTTAAGAACTTCAACGAAAGGCCGGCTACATGTAAAGTTCACGGAGTTCGAGGAGGAAAATCACGTGTCTGTTTTACCTCCATTAATTAACAAGGGACTACGTTTTGCTTTAAGGGCAAATGGACCTGTGTAGGAATAGGTCTTTCTTAGCAAATCGATGAATACCCATTGACCGTGAAGATAGAAATGTATAACATTACCTGTAGAATTTAAATGATAATGATTATCATTATTGATAAAAGATAGAGGAGAGCTGGTTAAAGGGTTCTCTACCAAACGATTTTTGTAATGAAACTGAGAATCTGTTGCATGGTTGCACTAGATTCTCTTATCAAGAAAGGGAGAGTTAAGTATGTACTTTCAGGAATGTAAGGGGAAAGTGGCACTCGTAACGGGAGGAGCACAAGGGATTGGAGGTGCAGTCGTTCAGTCGTTAGCCAAACTTGGTATCGTAGTAGCGGCGGTTGACTTCCAAACAGATAAATTACAGAAACACGTAGATGCCTTGAAGTCTGAAGGTTTAGAGGTATATGGGTTTTCAGCAGATGTAAGTGATAGTCCAGCCATCGACCGCATTGTTGATACGGTCGAGCGAGAGATTGGTCCAATAGAAATATTGGTGAATGTAGCCGGGGTTCTTAGCCCGGGGCTAATCGAGTCCTATAGTGATCAAGACTGGCAAAGGACTTTTGCCGTCAATTCCACTGGTGTCTTCAATGTCTCCCGTTCCGTGAGTAAACATATGATAAACAGGAAAAAAGGTTCGATTGTTACAGTGGGTTCCAATGCAGCGAGTGTCCCACGAATCAATTTAGCGGCCTATGCGGCATCCAAGGCAGCGGCCACCATGTTTACTAAGTGCCTAGGCTTGGAATTAGCTCAGCATAATATTCGTTGTAACATCGTTGCTCCTGGTTCGACCGCTACGGAAATGCAGTGGTCTTTATGGGAAGGTGATAATGGGGTAAAACCGGTCATCGATGGCATGCCTGAATTATATAAAGTAGGAATTCCACTGAAAAAAATTGCGGAACCTTCTAACATTGTCGATGCCATTCTTTTCTTCATATCCGACCAATCAAATCATATTACCATGAGTAATCTTTGCGTAGATGGTGGAGCTACATTAGGAGTCTAATAAGCTCGGAAGACCACTATAATATCTGACTATTCAATAACGAAGGGGTTATAGCACATGACTAAACATCCATATAATTCGACTGTATTGGAAAAACCGATGTTGGAAGATTACCAAGATGGCGACTTCTTTCTATCAAGCCCGAACCAAACCTTATTGGGAAAAGGTTCCTTGCTAACGGTTCCGGGAAATGAAGAAAAAGAGAATCAGATGGAGGATCTTGCTAACAGGGTTGCAGCAACGTTGGAGCGAGCAAAAAGGCTTGGACAGGATAATCCAATCGTCACCGGCGCCATACCGTTCGATTATAAGAAGCCCGCTAATCTGCATGTGCCAGAGACGATACATTCAACTGTACGTGTTCAAGAATATGGTCCTAGTAGAACAGTGGAGACGGATTCAGTCCCTACATACCAAATTAAATCGGTTCCAGAGCCTGCCCAATATAAAGAAGGTGTCGAAGAAGGACTAGTACAGATAGCCAGTGGTCATCTGGACAAAATCGTCTTGGCTCGGTCCTTGCAACTTACATCTTCGATAAGTGTAAATATCAATGAGTTGCTTCATAACTTGGCAAGACAAAATACAAAGGGTTATACATTTGCCGTTGATTTGGGAGAGCAAGAAGATTCAAGCGTTTGCACCAAAACATTAATCGGCGCAAGCCCGGAACTACTAGTTTCAAGAACTGGCTTACACGTGGTGGCTAATCCGTTGGCAGGCTCCCGACCGCGAAGTGACGATCCAGTGGAAGATCAAAGACGTTCGAAGGAATTGCTTTCTTCTTCAAAAGATTTACATGAACATGCTGTCGTAGTAGAGGCAGTGGCGGAAGCACTTCGTCCATTTTTCAAGAAGATTGAAGTCCCCAAAAGCCCATCGGTAATAAGTACAGAGACAATGTGGCATCTATCGACAGAAGTGAAGGGGGAACTTGCGGATCCTGAAACTTCTTCTTTGGAGCTTGCCATTGCGCTTCACCCGACTCCTGCCGTATGCGGTTCGCCGTTTGAGCGGGCAAGGGAATCCATCTTGGAGATTGAACCTTTCGATCGGGGATATTTCACGGGAATGGTTGGATGGTGTGATGCAAATGGTGACGGTGAATGGATCGTCACGATTCGATGCGCAGAAGTGGAAGAAAAGGCGCTTCGTTTGTTTGCCGGAGCCGGCGTGGTCGGAGAATCTAAACCGGAAGAAGAACTTGCCGAAACTTCGGCTAAGTTTCAAACCATGCTTCGCGCAATGGGGATTGATACGGAATTATCAAAGTAATTGGCATGGAGGGGAAAGATGATGTTAGAAGGTTTTACTTCGTGGCCTAAGGATTTGGCTGATTTATATAGAAAAGAAGGTTGTTGGAAAGGGGAGACCTTTGGCGGCATACTACGTGACCGTGCCAAGGAGCATGGAGATTGGATTGCCATTACCGGGGGGGAAAGAAACCTGACTTATGCAGAGTTGGACGACCGTGCCGATCGGTTAGCGGTCGGCCTTCAAAAGTTAGGGATAAAGAAGAATGACAGGGTCGTCATCCAGCTTCCTAATGTCGTTGAGTTTTTTGAAGTCATTTTCGCCTTATTCAGGATCGGGGCTCTTCCTGTATATGCCCTTCCTTCCCATCGCAGCAATGAAATCGGGTATTTTTGCGAGTTCACTGAAGCCGTTGCTTACATCATTCCAGATAAACATGGTGGATTTGACTACAGAACACTTGCCCGAGGCGTTCAAAGTAAGAATGATAGCTTGTTGAATGTGATTGTGACAGGGGACGCAGAGGAGTTCACAAGTTTGGAAGGTTTATACGGAGAACCTGACGAATTGGTGGAAACAATCGTCCAGTCTAGTGATGTCGCTTTCCTACAGTTATCCGGCGGAAGTACGGGTTTATCAAAGTTAATTCCAAGAACACATGATGATTACATATACAGTTTAAGGTTAAGTGCTGAAATTTGCGGAATCAATCAAGATAGCATCTATCTAGCGGTGCTTCCTATCGCCCATAACTTTACGATGAGTTCTCCTGGCATCCTAGGCACATTATATGGTGGGGGACAGGTTGTCCTTTCACCTGGTCCTAGCCCTGATGAAGCATTTCCTCTCATTGAAAAACATGGTGCGACGATTACCGCACTCGTACCGCCCCTTGCATTGAGATGGCTTGAAGCCGTTTCATCCCGTAATGATGATTTATCAAGCCTTCAAGTGATGCAAGTTGGAGGAGCGAAGTTTAGCGCTGAGGCCGCCCGTCGAGTAGGCCCGGCCTTTCAGTGTAAATTACAGCAAGTATTCGGCATGGCGGAAGGACTAGTGAATTATACGAGGCTTGATGATTCAAATGAGCTCATCGTGAACACTCAAGGAAGTCCAATGTCAGAATTTGATGAAATTCGTGTGGTTGATGAAGAAGATAAGGAAGTTGCGCCCGGTGAAGTAGGGACATTATTGACAAGGGGGCCTTATACGATTTGCGGTTATTACAAGGCACCGGAACATAATGAGAAGGCCTTTACTAAAGATGGATTTTACCGTACGGGTGACTTGGTAAGCATAAATTCTTCAGGCTATTTAGTCGTTGAGGGCCGAGATAAGGATCAAATCAATCGAGGTGGCGAAAAAATTGCGGCAGAAGAAGTGGAAAACCATCTGCTGGCCCATGAAGCCGTTCATGATGCAGCCATTGTCTCGATGCCTGATGAATACCTTGGGGAGCGGTCATGCGCATTCGTGATACCAAGGGGGGAAACCCCTAAAGCCAGAGAGCTCAAACAGTTCTTGAAGGATAGGGGTCTGGCTACATTTAAAATTCCCGACCGAGTGGAATTCATCGAGACCTTTCCTAAAACGCCATTAGGAAAAGTAAGCAAAAAGGCACTTCGACAAATCATTTCTGACAAGCTAAATGAACGTAAAATAGCAACATTATTAAAATAAATTAGAAAAAGGAGTGATTTGATGGCTATTCCCGCTATCACACCATATGCAATGCCAGTTGAATCTGATTTACCAAAAAATAAGGTGGCATGGAAGGCGGAACCGAAGCGTTCGGTTCTTCTCATTCATGATATGCAACAATATTTTATCGATTTTTTCGAAAAAAATGATTCACCCATACCGGAACTATTGAAGAACATAACAACCATCAAGGATCGTTGTGTGGAATTAGGCATACCGGTAGTTTATACGACGCAACCGGGAGATCAAAATCCTAAGGACCGTGCGCTCCTGACAGATTTTTGGGGAACGGGGCTCGATGATGACCCGAACCAGACAAGAATCGTGGGCGACGTTGCTCCGTCTGGTGACGACATCATGCTGACTAAGTGGAGATACAGTGCATTCAAACGAACCAATCTTCTTGAATTAATGGAAGAACAGGGACGTGATCAACTTATTATTTGTGGAGTATATGCCCATATTGGATGCCTTTTAACGGCAAGCGAAGCGTTTATGCAAGATATACAACCATTCCTGGTGGCCGATGCGGTCGCTGATTTTTCGTTGGAAGAACATAAAATGGCCCTGAAATATGCCGCAGAGCGATGTGCGTTTACAACTTCAACGCTTCAGTTGCTTGATCAATTACAAGTTAGTGAACAATCATCACCTGCTAGTCAGGAAGGAGCCGATTGGACAATAGAGGAATTAAGGATGATGATTTTCGACCTTCTTGGCGAAGACCCTTCAGAAGGTCTTGAAGATCATGAGGATTTAATCGATAGAGGAATGGACTCCATTCGCATGATGAGCCTTGTGGAAATGTTGAGAGGAAAAGGGGCGGAAATCAATTTCATGCAAATGGCTGAGAAACCGACAATTGCTGATTGGTGGAACCTGCTATCTTCCCAGAAAGTTTTAGCTTGATCCGATGTGAAAAGGAGGTAAATGAGGTGAGTAATATGGAGAACCAAAAAACTCGCATGGCATTGTCCGGCGCACAGTCAGGCATATGGTTTGCGCAGCAACTAGAGCCGGATAACCCGATTTACAATACGGGTGAATACATAGAGATTAAAGGGAAAATGGAAGTAAGTAAGTTTGAAGCAGCGCTCATGCAGGCAGTAAGGGAGGCAGAAAGTTTACATATTCAATTTGGGGAGGACCAAAGCGGACCTTATCAAGTCCTGGTGGACTCCACTGAACTACCCTTTCAGTTCTTGGATGTAAGCGATCAAGATAATCCTGAAGAGAAGGCCTTGCAATGGATGAGAGAAGACCTGCTTCACCCCATTAACTTAAAAACGGACAGCCTTTACTCTCAAGCATTGTTTAAGGTTGGACCAGAACGGTATTTCTGGTATCAGCGGATTCATCATATAGTAATGGACGCCTTTGGATTTTCACTAATATCGCAGCGGGTCGCGAAGCTGTATACGGCACTTGTCCAAGGTCGACCATGTGAAGAGGCAGCCTTTAGTCCTTTCGTTAAGCTATTGGAGGAAGATGCTAGATACAGGGCGTCCGAGAAATTCGAAGCCGATCGTCAGTTTTGGCTGGAGCGCTTTGCTGATCAACCGGAAGTCATGAGCCTTGCTGAACGGGCTCCTAGGACATCTAACGGTTTTCTTAGCCAAACGGGTTATTTATCGACTGTTGCCACACAATCCTTTAAAAAAAATGCTCATAAATATTCGGGGACGTGGCATGAAGTGGCCATGGCTGTCACTGCTGTATATATTCATCGTCTGACGGGAACGGAAGACGTCATCCTCTCCCTGCCGATGATGGGGCGTTTAGGCTCTGCTTCAATCAATATTCCGAGTATGGTGATGAACTTACTTCCACTGCGTATAACCGTTCGACCGGATATGGCGTTGAAGGAAGTAGTGAAGCAAGTATCAAGCGAAGTGCGTCATATCCGCCGCCATCAAAACTATAGACATGAAGAACTTCGCCGTGACCTTAAGCTTCTTGGAGATAATCAAAGATTATTCGGTCCGCAAATCAATGTCATGCCTTTTGATTATGGATTGGACTTTGCGGGTAATCAAGCCATTACACATAAGCTGGCTACAGGCCCGGTCGATGACATATCGATAAACATATATGACAAGTCTGATGGAAATGGATTAAGAATCGATTTGGATGCTAACCCGGAAGTGTACGATTTGGAAGAGCTAGGCATTCACCATACCCGATTCTTAAGGTTGCTCGAGAAGGTGGCCACTGCAGAAGAGGTCCACATGATCGGGGAACTTGAAGTGCTTTTACCTGAAGAACGTGAGAGGGTCATGCACCAGTGGAATCAAACCGCCGAGGAGATTCCGTCTGCCAACTTGCCAAGCCTGTTTGAAAAACAAGTAGCTAAAAGCCCATACCTAACAGCCCTGGTAGATGAAAAGACGGTCCTTAGTTATGAGGAATTGAATAAGCGTGCCAATCAATTTGCCCATCTTTTATTGGAAAAAGATCTAGGTCCGGAAAAATTCGTGGCGATTGCTTTACCGCGCTCTGCGAACATGGTTGTGGTCATGTTGGGCGTATTAAAGACAGGGGCTGCATATTTACCAATCGATCCCGATTATCCCATTGACCGCATTGAATACATATTGAACGACGCGAAGCCTATTTGTCTAATAACAAACCGTGAAATTGCTTCAAAACTACCAAGTGGTGGTGAAACGGAACTCATCTTATTGGATGAGGCAGAACATGCTCTTTCATCAGGAAAATATTCCGATGGAATTGTGGATGAGTCAAAGAGGAATGGAGCCCTATCACCTCTTAACCCAGCTTATATGATCTATACATCCGGTTCCACAGGAAATCCGAAAGGTGTCGTCATTCAATCAGAAGGCTTGATTAATTTCCTTTCTTCCATGCAAAGCCAGTTTTCCTTAAATCAAGAAGATAGGCTTCTGGCGGTCACTACCATCGCATTTGATATATCCGGTTTAGAAATGTACCTGCCACTTCTTAATGGAGCCAGCTGCGTCGTTGCAGCCAAGGAGAAGATTCAAGAACCCAAGGCGTTGGCAGACATCATTACCGAACATGATATTACCATCATGCAGGCGACACCGACGCTTTGGCATGCCATGGTATCCAATTATCCAGATGTAATCAAGGGGCTTAAGGTACTTGTTGGTGGGGAGGCTCTTTCCATTAGTTTAGCCACTGCATTAAAGGATTTAGGGTGTGAAGTAACCAACTTATATGGTCCAACTGAAACGACGATATGGTCGACATCTAAAAAGCTGGATTCCAGTCAGACAGGCATGCCCGCCATAGGATCACCTCTTTGGAATACACAGGTGTTTGTACTCGATGCAGGTTTACAACCAGTCCCTCCCGGAATCGTTGGCGAATTGTATATCGCAGGGAAAGGGCTAGCACGGGGGTATTTAGGTCGCCCGGATTTAACAGCAGAGCGTTTTGTTGCCAACCCGAATGGTCCTAAGGGCAGCCGGATGTACCGTACAGGTGATTTGGTTCGTTGGAGGGTGGATGGTTCACTGGATTATATTAGTCGCGCTGATCATCAAATTAAAATACGTGGTTTTCGGATCGAGCTTGGAGAAATCGAGGCAAAGCTTGTCCAACATCCTGAGGTTTTACAAGCGGCCGTGATTGTACGTGAGGATATTCCTGGTGATAAACGAATTGTGGCTTATATTGTTCCTTCGCTGGATTCGACAGTGGATCCAGGGGAACTTCGCGCATTTATTGGCAGTAGTCTTCCGGATTATATGATTCCATCGGCAATCGTTGAGATGCAAGAGTTGCCGCTAACTCCAAATGGGAAGCTTAATCGTAAAGAATTGCCAGTGCCCGATCTCTACTCGCTGATTTCAGACCGAGCATCAAGAACACCGCAAGAGGAAATTCTGAGCGAGTTGTTTGCTGAAGTTCTAGGTCTATCTAGAGTAGGAATTGATGATAGCTTCTTTAATTTAGGTGGGCATTCACTCCTAGCATCAACTCTGATGGCACGAATACGCAATACATTCGGAGTGGAACTCGGCATAGGCAAGATTTTTGAGTCACCGACAGTGGCGGGTCTTGCAAAACAGCTCTCCAATGGAAAAAGTGCACGATTGCCCGTGAAAAAAACGAGTAAGCCCAAAAAGATACCCCTTTCCTTTGCACAGAGGAGATTGTGGTTCCTACACAGTCTTGAAGGCCCTAGTCCAACCTATAATATTCCGTTGGTCATAGAATTATCAGGAAACCTTGATACGAATGCTTTCGAGGCAGCAATCAATGACCTGGTTGCTCACCATGATACGTTACGGACGATTTTTCCAGTAACGGAGGGGAATGCCCATCAAAGCATCATTGACCCTTCTGAGGCCCGGGTTGAATTGTTAATAACTAGAGTAAAAGCGGCGGACCTGGATGCGGAGATTGCAGTCGCTACGCGTTATAGCTTTAATCTCGCTGTGGAGCCATCCATTTATGCTCAGCTTTTCTCAGTGGAACCGGATCAGCATGTTTTAGTTTTACTTTTACATCACATTGTAGCCGATGGATGGTCCCTTACCCCTCTTACGCGAGATTTGTCTGCGGCTTATAAAGCCAGGGTTCTTGGAGAGGTACCTAACTTGACTCCTCTTCCTGTCCAATATGCGGATTATGCGCTTTGGCAGGAAGAATTGTTGGGAAAAGAGAACGATGAAGCTAGCTTAGTGAAAGAGCAGCTTGATTATTGGAAGGAGACACTGGCGAATCTTCCCGATCAGTTGGAGTTGCCTATGGATTTCCCTCGGCCTATCGAACCAAGCTATAAGGGGGATACATTGAAGTTTATGATTTCTCCTGTCCTGCATCGTAGATTAGTGGATGTGGCTCGTGAAAACGGAGTCAGCTTATTCATGGTATTGCAGGCGGGACTTGCGACCTTGCTTACTCGCCTTGGAGCGGGTACGGACATTCCGATTGGAAGTCCGATTGCAGGGCGAAGCGACGATGCTTTGAGCGAAATAGTCGGATTATTTATTAATACCTTGGTGCTCCGTACGGATACTTCTGGAGACCCAACTTTCCGTGAACTTCTTGAAAGGGTAAGGAATGTTGATTTACAGGCGTATGAACATCAAGACTTGCCTTTTGAACGCTTGGTAGAAGAACTGAATCCGCCACGTTCACGGTCTAGGCATCCATTATTCCAAATCATGCTTGCCCTGCAGAATACGCCTGAGCCAAAGCTAGAGCTTCCGAGCATTCATTCCAACCTAGAGCTATATAGTGTGGGGACTTCCAAATTCGATATGACGATTGAGATTCGGGAAATGCATGATGACACAGGAAAACCGGATGGAATGATCGGGTTTCTTGAATATAGTGCAGATCTATATAAACCTGAAACCATCGAAAGGATGCTTAACCGATTCGTACGAGTATTAGAGGGGGCTGTAATGGACCCGGACCAGACAATCGGACGATTGGAAATATTGGAGCCAAAAGAACGTCAAGAAATTCTTGTTGATTGGAATCAGCATGGTGAAGAAATCCCTGATTCCTGTTTGCCAGCTTTGTTTGAAGAACAAGTGAACAGGTATCCAGATAAAATCGCTGCTGTATATGAAGATGAATCCCTAACATATGAAGAGCTAAATCATAGGGCAAACCAGCTTGCCCGTCTGCTAATGGCTAAAGGGGTTGCATCGGAGCAATTTGTAGCATTGGCCACACCAAGATCATTGGATATGGTGGTTGGCATACTTGCTGTACTGAAGGCGGGGGCGGCTTATTTGCCTCTAGATCCTGAATATCCTATCGACAGATTGTCTTTCATGCTTCAGGATGCGAAGCCTAGCTACGTCCTTACAAGTTCCATTGTGGCAACTAGCCTTCCGGATCTGCATGATATCCAACAAATTGTATTGGACGATCCGAGCACGTTAGTGGAAATGTCACGATATTCAACAAATAACCCACTAGATCGTGAACGGAAACAGCCTTTATCACCTTTAAACGCAGCTTATATTATTTATACATCAGGTTCAACAGGTGTACCGAAAGGGGTAGTCATCCCCCATCAAAATGTAGTCCGGCTCTTTGGGTCGACAGAAGACTGGTACCATTTCAATTCGGATGATGTTTGGACGATGTTTCACTCTTATGCTTTCGATTTTTCGGTATGGGAAATATGGGGCGCGCTTCTTCATGGTGGGAAGCTTATAGTTGTACCTCATTCAACCAGCCGGTCACCAGAAGAGTTTTTACAGCTCCTTGTGGATGAAGGAGTCACGGTTCTTAACCAGACCCCATCTGCCTTTTATCAATTAATGCAGGCGGATCGTAACAAGCCGGAACTTGGACAGAATCTAACGTTACGGTATGTGATTTATGGTGGGGAGGCACTTGAACTAAGCCGCTTGGAGGATTGGTATAGCCGTCATCCGGAAACTTCGCCGCGATTGATTAATATGTATGGAATTACGGAAACGACCGTTCATGTAAGTTATCTGGAACTTAACAGGGAAGTCACCGCCGTGAAGGCGAACAGTCTTATAGGCTGTGCCATCCCGGATCTTGGGGTGTATATTTTGGATGCGAGCCTACAACCGGTACCTGCAGGAGTAACTGGGGAGATGTATGTCTCTGGTTCAGGTTTGGCCCGCGGGTATCTTGGGCGTCATGGTTTGACAGCAGAGCGTTTTGTTGCTAATCCATTCGGTCCATCAGGAACTAGGATGTATCGGACTGGAGATTTAGCCAGATGGCGTGTTGATGGCTCATTGGACTATATGGGACGGGCCGATCATCAAATCAAGATTCGCGGTTTCCGTATCGAGCTGGGAGAAATTGAATCATTACTTGCCCAGTGTCCTTATCTGGAGCAAGTTGCCGTCATCGTTCGTGAAGATCACCCAGGTGATAAGAGATTGGTGGCTTATGCTGTGCCAGCGGCAAATGCGGTTTTCAATCCAGCCGAATTACGTCGGTTTGTTGCAGCCGGCCTTCCAGATTACATGATTCCATCTGCATTTGTCCAAATGGTCGATTTGCCTTTGACGGCAAATGGAAAGTTGGACCGAAAGGCATTGCCAGTACCTGATTTCGGTGCAGCCGTTTCAGGGCGTGGACCAAGGACGCCACAGGAAGAAATCCTATGTAAACTGTTCTTGGAAATTCTTGATCTTTCACACGTTGGAATCGATGATGGATTCTTTGATCTGGGAGGGCATTCCCTGCTTGCCGTCCAGCTGATGAGTAAGATACGTGAAGCGCTTGGCGTTGAGTTGAGCATCGGAAACTTATTTGAAGCGCCGACAGTTGCTGGCCTAGCTGAAAGGCTTGAAATGGGCTCGAGCCAGAGTGCTTTGGATGTCTTGTTGCCGCTACGCAAAAGTGGCGAGGAACTTCCGCTGTTCTGTATACACCCAGCGGGAGGATTGAGCTGGTGCTATGCCGGGCTGATGACGGCTCTTGGTCCAGATTACCCGATATATGGACTGCAAGCTCGGGGGATTTCTGAGCGTGAGCGCTATCCGGAAACACTGGTAGAGATGGCAGCGGATTATATCGAACATCTCCGCAAGGTCCAGCCAAAAGGCCCTTATCGTTTATTGGGTTGGTCACTGGGCGGAAATGTCGTGCATGCCATGGCTACCCAACTGCAAAACGAGGGGGAAGAAGTCCAACTTGTGGCCATTCTGGATGCATTTCCAAGTCAATTTTTGCCGACTACTCATGCTCCTGGTGATGAGGAAGCATTGATCGCCCTGCTTGCCTTGGGGGGGTATGATCCTGATAGTTTAGGAGACAAGCCATTAAATGATGATGGTGCCATAGAAATTCTGCGCCAAGATGGAAGTGCATTAGCTAGTTTGGAAGAAAAGACAATCCTTAACCTGAAGGAAACCTATGTGAATTCTGTTCGAATCATGGGTGAATATGAACCAGGAGTGTTCAATGGTAATGTTTTGTTCTTTAAATCAACACTCATACCAGAATGGTTCCCTAGCCTTTCAACGGATACATGGAGACCATATATAAATGGATTGATTGAACAACATGATATTGAGTGCCGTCATAAGGATATGTGTCAACCTGAGCCACTTGCGGAAATCGGACAGGTGATTGCAAACAAGCTTTCAAATATGAAAAAAAAAATTACGCATTAATTAATGAAGGTGGAGATGAAGAATGACTAACCCTTTTGAGAACGAGAATGGTACGTATAAAGTATTGATAAATGAAGAAGGTCAGCATTCCCTCTGGCCTGCCTTTTTGGACATACCAGAAGGTTGGTCCACCATTTATGGAGAAGAAAGCAAAAAGAATTGCTTGGACTATATTAATGCCAACTGGACGGATCTTCAGCCTAAGAGCCTAAAGCTCTTATCGAGCCTTGATGGCGTAAAGTGAACGTGCGCATACACGAGAATCCTAAATTAGTCGTTTGCATGGTTTATGTGATTGCCATGTTCATGGTTTCGATGGACGGCACGATCGTCAATGTCATTCTTCCCGTCATCGGCCAGGAATTCAATGTCATCCCCTCAGCCACAAGCGGTATTAATATAGGCTACTTAGTAAGCCTCGCGGTCTTTCTCCCTATATCGGGGTGGCTTGGGGATCGATATGGTACCAAGAAAATTTTCCTATTGGCACTTGGGGTTTTCACACTCGCTTCCCTTCTATGCGGATTTGCGACAAACCTAGAGACGTTGACCCTATTTCGGGCCTTGCAGGGTGCAGGCGGTGGACTCCTTACTCCAGTAGGAATGGCAATCTTATTCAGGACATTTTCTCAGAAAGAACGAATGAAAGTGTCAAGGACCCTTGTCTTGCCCATTGCCTTTGCACCAGCCATTGGTCCGGTTGTCGGTGGTTTCTTTGCGGAACAGCTATCTTGGAGCTGGGCTTTTTATATCAACATTCCTTTTGGAATCATCGCTTTCCTCATCGGTTTGCTGTTCTTGAAGGAACATAAAGAGCCATCGGCCGGCAGGCTTGACCTGACAGGGTTTCTGTTATCAGCTGCCGGTTTGTCGATGGTCATGTATGCACTGAGTACCGGTCCTTCAAAGGGATGGAGTTCTCCAGTCATTATGTATACGGGACTGATTGGCTTCATACTTGTCTGTTTGTTTGTATGGCGAGAATTACGGGTCAAGGAACCCATGCTGGATTTAAGCTTATTATCGGACAAATTGTTCCGTTCCCTTGGCCTTATTTCTCTATTATCGCAAGCAGCATTAATGGGCATGCTCTTTATATTCCCGTTAATGTATCAGTATGCCATGAATGCCTCTGCCCTGGATAGTGGATTGGCCACTTTTCCTGAGGCATTGGGGCTTATGGTAGCATCCAGGATGATTCCTTGGACTTTCAAGAAATTGAATGGCCAGCAGGTGATCTGCCTTGGGCTACTTGGGACGGCCTTAATCTTTGTCCTCATCAGTATTGTTGGTCCGACAGCGAATCCTTGGTCTTTACGACTCTTATTATTTAGTGTCGGCATCTGCTTAGGACATGCAGTGATTGCTGTACAATCTTCCATTTTCACGAATATTACTTCAGCATCGATGGGAAAGGCAACTACATTATTCAATGTCCAGAATCGATTCGGCTCAGCTGTTGGGGTAGCCGTACTAGCGAGTGTGTTGGGAGCCTTGGGGACAAGCGAGGTGGCAAGGAACGGAATAGAACAGAGTAACTTGGCATCCTATCAATATGCTCTCCTTGGCTCATCAGTCTTTCTTGTTATAGGTCTTACTATCTCGTTACGTCTGAAGAAAGAAGACTTTAAGAGCATCTTGCCAAGTCAGAAATCGACTGAAATTCCTAAGACAGAACCAGTCAGAATGAGTAAGTGACAAAATTCCAGATGGAGATGCTTGAAATGAAATAGAGGGTTGCTGTGATTCTAATCAGCGGCCCCTATTTATTTGTTTGAAGAGTATAAAAGGGGGGCTAGATGTGATTGAACTATATAGTTGTAAATTGCCTGCGAGCAGGGAAAATGCGGGTATGGACAATTTGCTTGTTCACGTTTCAAAAGAAAGGCAGAGCCGATTGAAAAGGTTCGTGAAGACTGATGATGCATATCGTTCCCTGCTTGGGGATTTGTTGGTGCGTTTCGCATTAAAAGAACGATACGGCTCGATGGATAGGGAACTGAGAATTCAAATGAATGAATATGGCAAGCCGTTTTTATGTGACTATCCTTCCTTCCATTATAATATCTCCCACTCTGGTGAATATGTAGTGTGTGTGGTTCATGATGAAGCAGTGGGTGTGGATATAGAATACATAGGACCATTTGATTTACCCCTCGCCAAAGAGCTTTTTACTAAAGAAGAGTATCAATACGTATTAAATGATAGAGAAGGCGGCCTTGGTGCCTTTTATGACATCTGGACCTTGAAAGAGAGTTATGTGAAAGCGGTTGGTGAAGGCTTATCCATGCCATTACAGGGGTTTTCTATGAAAAAGTGTAGCAATGGATCCATCCAAATCACAGATATGGAAACAGAAAGACAGATTAGGGATTACATATGCAGACAGTACACAATAGACAATCACTACTGTTTATCTGTATGCGCCCATCATGCCAATGCAGATCAATTTAGAAATGAACCGACATGTGTCACGTTTCAGGATGTATGCGAGAGTTTGAATGTTCATTCCTGAATATGTACAGGGCGTTGGAAAACGGTGCTTAGATAGGGACGAGATAAAAACAATGGCCTTTGGCCTAAGTCTGGTATAGATCCTATTACTGATGGAGGAATGAAATGTGAAACAAATTAATGTTGCCCAGGTTATAGAAGGAAGTAAGTTTAACTCTTTTCATTTAACTGTTTTACTATGGTGTATTTTCCTCATCCTTTTCGATGGATATGATCTAGTCGTTTATGGAGCCGTCATTCCAACCTTAAGTCAAGAATGGGGGACCGAACCGGGCATCTTGGGATTGATAGGGAGTTTGACGTTGGTAGGTGGTTTAATAGGCTCACTTATTTGCGGGATCGTAGCGGATAAAGTAGGGAGAAAGAAAGTAATCATAGCTTGTGTTGCTATTTTTGGCTCGTTTACTTTATTGACAGGTTTAGCGAAGGGACCGGTAGATTTTGCGATATACCGTTTTCTTGCAGGGCTTGGTTTGGGAGGCATTCCGCCGTTATTGGTGGTGCTCACCTCTGAATATTCTCCCAAGCCGATTAAGAATATGATGGTGGGTATCATGTTCAGCGGATATTCGATTGGCGGTATATTAGTCTCTCTTTTCGGAATGAAGGTCATTCCGGAGTTGGGATGGAAATGGATGTTTTTCATAGGGGCCATTCCATTATTGGCCATTCCCTTTTTAATTAAATCCTTACCTGAATCCCTTTATTATTATGTGGAGAAGGGAGACTATGAAAAAGCGAAGGGAATAGTGGCTCGTTTAAATCCCTCCTATGTTCCCCATGATGCAGATCGATTTATCATGAATTTATCAACTTCCGGTGTTCCAGTCGTAAAGCTCTTCGAGAATCGCCGTGGAAGATCCACCATCATGTTTTGGATCGCATGCTTTATGGGATTGCTGATGGTATATGGATTGGGTACGTGGTTGCCTCAACTGATGATTAAAGCGGGCTATCCGTTGAATTCCAGCCTGCTGTTTCTTTGTTGCTTGAACATTGGAGCGATCGTCGGTTCGGTATGCGGGGGTTGGCTAGCAGATCGAATTGGCTCAAAACGAGTGTTGATCAGTTACTTCAGTATAGGCGCGGTCTGCTTGCTCCTCCTTGGTTTTAAACCAGGGTCATTCTTTCTATATGTTTTGGTGGCAATAGCAGGGGCTGCGACAATTGGATCGCAAAATTTAAACAATGCTTATATCTCCATGTTCTATCCGACACAGATAAAGTCGACAGCACTGGGGTGGGCATTAGGTATAGGTAGGTTTGGGGCTATAGTGGGACCAACAATCGGTGGGCTGTTAATCGAGTGGGAGTTGCCTATTTATATAAACTTCCTCAGCTTTGCCATTCCCGCTTTTATTGCGGCGATCTCCATTAGTCTTGTCCAAAATAAATATAATAGCACCATGAATCTTGAACTCTCTTCTCCCAAACGATATCAAAAGATTATTTGAATACTTTATTGATCGCGTCAAAGGAGGGATGGGATTTTGGCTGAGTATACTTGCCAAGTATGTGACAAGACATTCAAAAGCTATAATGCAGATGCTAAGTATTGCTCTCAACCGTGTAAGGGAAAGGCTTATATAAAATATCCAATAAGACATTGTGAATCATGTAATCGACCCTTTAAACCAAGAACTGCATCAAATAAATATTGTTCAATGGGATGCAGTCATAAAAGTAGGAAAAATCCGGTCATTATTCATAGCTAGACCAAGGACCATCAAAAAAAGAACCCAATTTGAACATTCAGATTGGGTTCTTTGCCTATATATTAAGACCTTATGAAAACGAAAGAACCTTTGGCTCTTGTACATCCACTATATTTTGGACCTCTGTGCCGTCAATCGTCTCTTTTTTCAACAGGACCTCTACAAGCTCTTCGTATTGTGGACGGTTTGATTCGATCAGTTTTTCCGTTTCTTGAATGGCCTGGGTGAAAAGGGCTTGCATTTTTTGTTCTTTCTCACCTTTATTGAATGTTAAGGTGAAGCCGTCTTGCAACATGCCCGTATCGACCATCTGTTCAAGTAAATGCTTTGCCTGTTGAACGTCGCCACCAACTCCGACACTATGTTCACCAAGAAACATTCTTTCTGCGACACCGCCTGCTAAAATCATTTTCACTTGATCTAGCAACTCACTTGCCGTAGCTAAATGAAGTTCTTTAGGAATCGGCGCCACATACCCAAGGGCCTCGC
Organism: Peribacillus sp. NPDC097264; assembly: GCF_050277925.1. Lineage (NCBI taxonomy): Bacteria > Bacillati > Bacillota > Bacilli > Caryophanales > Bacillaceae > Peribacillus > Peribacillus sp. NPDC097264. Next base: position 19,437 of record NZ_JBNNSR010000012.1, on the reverse strand, counting down.
CACGAGGGATGATGGTCGCTTTTCGAACAGAACCCGGTTTAGTGAGGGCAGCAATCAGGGCATGTCCACTTTCATGAATGGCCACCCGCCGCTTTGTATCCATATCGCTCAACGTTCGGGAAGTAGCCCCTAGAATGGTCCGGTCAATCGCGTAATCAAGATCTTGTTTGCGAATCATTTCCTGATCATGACGTAGCGCATGACGAGAAGCTGTTTCAAACAAGGAACGTAAATCCGCCCCGGAGAACCCGGATGTACTCTCAGCTAATTCATCCAAGGAAGAAAGGACATCGGCCGCCAGTTTCTTCCCTTTTGTATGAATGGCAATGATTTCTTTTCTTCCGTTTGTATCAGGAATCGGCACCTGGAACGAGAAATCGATTCTGCCTGGACGAAGAAATGCCTCATCAAGCATGTCCTTTCTGTTTGTGGCTGCGACGAATAGAATGCCTTCGTTTGAATGGCCTCCGTCTAACTGGACAAGAAGTTCCGTCAAGGTTTTTTCAGCTTCTTCCCCACCATGGGCTTTCCGTTTACCGGCCAATGCGTCCACTTCGTCGATGAAAATGACAGCAGGTGATTGTTTCCGGGCATTTTGAAAAAGGCTACGCACACGAGCTGCCCCCACTCCAACGAACATTTCATTGAAGGCCGAACCGCTAGTCGAAAAGAAGTTGGCGCCCAATTCTTTTGCAATGGCCTGTGCCAATAATGTTTTCCCGGTTCCTGGAGGACCGTATAGTAAGATGCCTTGTGGAGGCTTGATCCCAATTTTAGCTGAACGCTCCGGTTCTTTTAGAGTGGTGAGGGTTTGCAGGATCTCTTGTTTGATTTCGGGTTGCAAACCACCTATATCGGCTAAGGTTATATCGGGAAGTGCTCTAGGTGTAGAGATATTTTGTTTCTTGCTTTTTACGCGTAAACTGCCTTTTGATTTCTTCTGTATAATAATTGCGGTTGTGACTAGTGCCGCCAGCAATCCGCCTAAAATCCATAATGCAGACTTATTTGTCGATGAAAATGAATAGCGAACGTTATAAGTTTCGACTAGTTTGTTGACCATTTGACTGTTCGGAGGGATGTTAGAGACATATTTACCTTCTGGTGTAGTGATATGAAGTGTTCCATTTCGCTTTTCTTCAATAGAGACGAGGGCACCATTTTGGGCCTGAATGGTCTTTTCAACGGACGAGAAAGGAACGACCATTTCTTTTGACTGAGTCACAACGTACCAAGATATAACACCAATTATCACAATGAACACCGTTATGAACGGCAGCAACTTCGAAACTAATTTTGAGTTCGAGTTCAATATTTCATCTCCTTTAAGAATATATATTCAGTATAAAATTTTTAAACGCGTTAACCATAGGTCATAAGTCCTAAAAATAAAGGTAAATACTTCCATGTTTTGATTTATGTGATGGGTGCCGCTTTTCCCTAAGGACTGAGTCGTATAGTGGACATCCAGTTGTTAACCTGCATGATAGACTTTTTAAAAATGAAATGCTAAAGTGAAATGGTCTTAGTGATGAAAAAATATAAAGGTAGATGAGTTGAACATTTATGAATAAATTTATGAGGGATTATATGATTACGATGAAGGATATTGTTCGGGAAGGCGATCCAATTCTGCGTCAGGTGACTGATGAAGTTAGCCTGCCAATTTCTGACGAAGACCGAGAAACATTAGAATGCATGATGCAGTATTTAAAAAACAGCCAAGATCCTAAACTTCAAAAGAAGTACCACTTACGAGAAGGGGTAGGCTTGTCAGCCAACCAAATTGGCCTGAATAAACGAATGTTCGTTATGTATTTTCCAGATGAAAAAGGAAAGGTCTACGAATATGCTTTAGTGAATCCGAAAATTGTCAGCCATTCGGCATCCATGATTTACTTACCTCAAAGTGAAGGCTGCCTTTCTGTGGATCGTGATATCAAAGGATATGTGCCTCGTTATGAGCGGGTGAAAATTAAAGCATTAGACAGCAATGGAGAGAAAATCGAGATGCGATTGAAAGGATTTGCGGCGATTGTTTTTCAACATGAGCTGGACCATTTAAATGGAATGATGTTTTATGACCGAATCAATTCCGAGAATCCTTTCAAGCTTCCAGAAAATGTGGAAGTGAAGAGCTTATAATGGTAAAAAGGCAAAGCCCCCATGCTTTGCCTTTTTGCTTGTTTAAGGTTGTGACAGTGTTTCCTTTGCCAAATGATTTTTTAAATCACTGAATATGGCCTTGCTCATATGCTGGTATCCTTCTGACGTAAGGTGAATGCCATCGTCACTGATTAAATGTTCCAGATCACCGGCAGACTTTATATAAGAACGCACATCGATCAATGGAACCTTCAAATCCTCGGCCAGTTTTTTTAACTGGCGGTTATACATGCCATGCCAATGTTCAATCCCACCGACTTGAGAGACAAAATGTCCGATGGATGGTCCGAATCGATCGGCAATCGACCGATAATATCTGGCGGGATCCAGTGGGGGAAGAGTTAAAAGAAAGGGTGTGACATGCTTGTCCTGAACTTGTTTGACGAGTTGAGTGATATTTTCAAGGTACCGTTCAATCGGAACGATAGGCTCATGGTCTCCTTCAGGATTCTTTGCGACTTCCTCCCAATGGAAATTACAATCGTTACCACCGACTTCTATCAATACGATATCGGGATTTTCTGACATGACATCTTTCTGGACACGGCTAACTAGCAAGTCAGAATTGTCATTAAAGACCCCTTTATTCAAAACTTCAACGAATGGCAAGGACTCTGTCAACTTCGCTAAAGAGCTTGGGTAATTCTCTTTAATGATACGAAGCCGGCCTTTAACGTAGGAGATACCTCTTGTTAAACTATCTCCAAAACAGACAATTCTCAAAATTTTCACCTCGATCGGTTAATGTGTTACTTATCATTTTAGTGGCATAATTGTATTTCGGCAAACTAAAATTTTTCATTCTTGAAAGAATGTTGTTTTATTAAAAGGATACCCGATTTTCTTTAATGAAAACTTTAAAAAGCGCTGGAAATCCAGCGCTTAAACATTCAGTGTGACGGTTTTTCCTTTGGTGACGTTTCCACTCTTGCTTTTCCCATGAAGAAAACAACGATTGCTGCCAAACCAATAGGAATCAGGGCTAAAGTGAAGATTAATGATATCGAATCAGACATGGCATACACGATTTTATCCAGGATCATATCTGGAATTTGGGCACGCGCATCTGACTGGAATAGCTGACGTGGATCCTGCGTAAGAACGGACGTTTCCGGCCCGCCTTGCATTCCTTTAAAGGCATCCGCCATCTTACTTGTGAAGGCGTTGTTCTGTATCGCCCCATAAATGGTAACGCCTAATGTCATCCCAAACGAACGGAGGAATGAATTGGTTGAGTTGGCAGACCCACGATACCTCGGTTCCAAGTTGTGGATGGAAGCGATCGGTAGAAGGGAGAATGAGAAGCCCATACCGAATCCAGTAAGAATCATATAACACGTTAGTAGTGTCCTGCTGGTTTCCGGGGTTAACGTTCCTAATAATAGCATTCCTGCAAAATAACAAACGACGGAAATCGTCATTAAGTTGCGGAAGCTGGTCTTGGAATTGAATATTCCCCCGATAGCACTACCGACAACGGACCCCAGCATCATTGGGGTTAGGATTAACCCTGCATTGGTAGCCGAACCTCCATAAACAGCCTGCACGAAAATCGGAATATACACAGTTAAAATGATGAACGTTCCGCCGTATAGGATTGCCAAAATCTGAGACGTTGCAAATAACCGCCTTTTAAATAACCATAATGAGATAATGGGATCTTTGGCCCTTTTTTCGAAAAAGAAAAATGAAACAAAAAACACGACAAAACTTGCAAACAAAGCAAGGATAGGAGATGAAGTCCATCCATACTCGCCACCAAGCTCGAGGGCGAACATTAAACTGACGACAGCGATAACGAGAGTCGCGGCCCCGCTATAATCGATTTTCTGTTCATGCGTATTGGCCTTTTCCTTGTAATAACGAAGAATGAAGAATAACGAGATGAAGCCGATTGGAACGTTGACGTAGAAAATCCAATGCCAGCTGGCATACTCCGTAATATAAGCTCCTAATAGAGGACCTAATACACTAGATGCTCCAAATACAGCCCCGAAAAGGCCGGTAAGTTTCCCACGTTTTTCAGGTGGGAAAATATCAAAGACGATGGTAAAGGCAATTGGCATCAAGGCACCTCCACCAATACCCTGAATGGCCCTGAAAATACTTAACTGGACAATGCTTTGAGCCATGCCGCATAGGGCAGACCCAATTAAAAAGACGACAAGTCCAAAAATGAAAAATCGCTTCCGACCGTACATATCGGAGAGTTTGCCGAATATCGGCATACTTGCCATCGTGGCGACCATATAGGCCGATGTCACCCAGACAAACTTATCGAACCCGCCTAAATCTGAAACAATCGTCCCCATGGCGGTTGCAACAATCGTATTATCCATTGCTGACATCAGAATTCCCAATAACAGTCCGGCAACTATAAACTTTTGATGTTTTGGTTGTTTCTCCAAAATGTTTTTTCCTCCCTTTTTATGAAACAATTCGTTTATTCATTTGCATGAATGAATGATAATCACTATTATGGAAACTAAATATTTATCTTGATTATCAAGATAAATTCAAGTGTAAAAGGGGTGGCATTTTATGTCAAGCGATAATGGGTTGAATTCAGACCTTTTAGAGAGTTTAACCCGGAGCCTGCAAAGGTACGGAATGAGGTCTGTATTGTTCCAACAGAATATGGCTCACAAAATAGGCGTGGCTCACACGGATTTAAAGACTGCTGAAATATTGAATGAAACGGGCCCTATTACAGCTGGAGAGCTGGCGAAGATTACAGGGTTGAGCACAGGCTCGGTCACGACGCTCATCGACCGTCTTGAAAAATCGGGCTATGTAAAAAGGGAAAGAGATCATATAGATGGTAGACGGGTAAAGATTGTCCCCATAGCATCAAGACAAGAACAGATTAAATCACATTATCATTCACTATCTGCAGCCACAAAAGATCTTTGCACGTCCTATGAAGATAAAGAACTCACGATCATTCTTCGATTTATTGAAGATATTACGAAAATCATGGAAAAAGAAAATGAAATATTAATGAAAGAACGAAAAGAGTTCTTGAAATAAGTAATTATTTGTCCCCATAAGCTATTCACCAAATAAGGTTATAAAAGTATGGTCTACCTTGATAACTGAAATGGAAATTGGAACAAAATATATATTGATAATGATTCTCACTACTGCTAATATAAATCTAGAATTAATATATATTTTCAGGGGAGAGTTTAGAGTATGAAAACGAAAGCAACCTTAGCCGTTTTATTATCAACCAGCCTGTTATTTGGGTGTTCGCAGAAAAATGAAGAAACCAAGCCTGCAGAGGTGGATGCTAAGGAGACAAGTGCGAGTGCGCTGGATGGTGTATCCAACGACTATCGGGAATTTGCGATAGGTGAAATAGAAGAGTTTGTAAAAGCGACGGAAGAATTCACGACGGCAGTAACGTCTGGAGACATTGAAAAAGCGAAGCAGTTATATGCACCGGCTCGCATGCATTATGAGCGCGCTGAACCTATCGCTGAAATTTTTGGAGATCTTGATCCTAAAATCGATGCGCGAGAGGGTGATGTTGAGGAAAAAGAGTGGGGCGGATACCACCGAATTGAGATGGGGTTATGGGAAGAAAACACAACAAAGGGTTATGAAGAGTATGCTGAACAATTAATGAAGGACGTTAATTTGTTGCGTGCTAAAGTGGAAACAGTAGAAGTAACACCTGATGTGTTAATCACTGGGGCCGTTGACTTACTTAATGAAGTGTCAACATCCAAGGTGACTGGAGAAGAAGACCGCTATTCTCATACGGATTTGTATGATTTCGTTGCAAATGTAGAGGGCGCTGAAAAAATATATGAATTATTGACACCTGCCCTTAAGGAAAAAGACGAGGCGCTTACAACTGAAATCAAAGAGCGTTTTGCCGGAGTTTACAGCTTGCTTGAAAAACATAAAGATGGTGATGGATACGTTTCTTATACGGATTTAACAAAATCCGAGGTTAAATCATTAAGCCAGGCTATCGATGCTTTAGCTGAGCCACTTTCGCAAATAGGAATTGTAATGGAGGAGTCTTAATTGAAAGAACAAATATCAAATGACGAAACTTCACTTTTTTCCAAAAAGGTAAGCCGTCGTGATATGTTGAAAACAGCTGGCATCGGTGGGGTTGGAGTTGTAATAGGCGCATCGGGCCTAGGCGGGATGCTAGCTCTATCTGACTCAAAGGCAAAGGGACAAACGAATGATACTGTCCCTTTCTATGGGCCTCATCAAGCGGGAATCACTACAGAAGCTCAGGATAATCTTTATTTTGCTTCGTTAGAAGTGACATCCGAAAAAAGGTCAGACTTAATTCAATTATTTAAAGATTGGACAGAAGCGGCGGCCCAGATGACATCTGGCAAATCGGTAGGCGAAGCTTCCTCGAACAGGAGCATGCCACCAAAAGATACAGGGGAAGTAGAAGAATTATCCCCTTCTAACTTGACGATCACCTTTGGAGTAGGTCCTAGTCTATTTACGAAGAATGGGAAAGACCGCTTTGGCTTGAAGTCTAAACAACCTGCCGAATTGAAAGATCTTCCTTCATTTTCTTTAGATGCCTTAGAAGAATCATGGAGTGGAGGGGACATTTGCATTCAAGCCTGCGCAGACGATCTCCAGGTTGCGTTTCATGCCGTCCGGAATCTGGTGAGGATCGGTAGAGGAAAGACGATTATCCATTGGGCTCAAACAGGTTTTCAACGTACGAAAAAGGCTGATTCTCAAAAAACGACGCCTCGTAATTTGTTTGGTTTTAAAGATGGAACCGTGAATCCGGATACGAAGAAAAGCAGTGAGATGAACCAACATGTCTGGGTAAAGCCGGGGGATGGCCCTTCTTGGCTTGCAGGCGGTAGCTATATGGTCGTCCGCCGAATTCAAATGTACATTGAAGTGTGGGATCGGACCACGTTGAAAGAGCAGGAAAATACATTTGGTCGTCATCGTGACAGCGGTGCCCCATTAGGGATGAAGAATGAATTTGATACGGTTGATGAACATGTTAAGGATGAAAACGGAAATCGGATCATTCCTGAAAACTCCCATATGATCCTATCCCGTGGTGATGGAACAGCTAAGATTCTGCGACGTCCCTATTCATATGCTGATGGAATGGATCCTAAGACTGGAAGCTTCAATGCGGGGCTTCTGTTTATTTGTTTCCAACGAAGCCCAAGTAAACAATTTATCCCGATGCAAGAACGTCTTTCAAAGAATGATAAGTTAAATGAATATATAATCCACCGGGGGAGCGCTATATTTGCTTGCTTGCCGGGTGTAAAAAAAGGTGGCTATATCGGGGAGTCCCTTTTCGGATGAATTTAGTAAAATGAGAGACCATAAAATCGCCAGCATGGATGGGAATCCGGGTTGGCGGTTTTTATCATAAAAGGGGAGTTTGTCATGTCTGTTTTTAAATGGAGAACGGGGTTGTTCGTTTTATTAACTAGTTTCATATTTTTAATGTCTGCTATACCAGGTGTTTCAGCCGGGGAAAATCACGATCAGCTTTTCGTATATATTGGAGACAGCCTAATGAAAGTGAAGTCTGGAGATCTTGAATCGGTTTCCAGTAATCTCTCTCTTTTTGAAAAGGACTGGAATGTGATAAAAACGGACAGTGAGGATGCCAAAAAAGTTGACGATTCATTACTGTCTTTGAAAAACGCTGTGAATAATCAAGAAGACGCAGGAGAAATGAAAAAGAAGTTATCGGCTTTATCAAGTGCCCTTGTTCAGTATGATACGGCAGAAAATCCGGTTGATAAAACCGATTATAAAGATCGCCTAGAAGCGTTACTTCCATTAATCGATGATTTAGATGCGACGATTAGCGAAGAGGACTTCAGCAAAGCTAAAAGTCAGTATCAAAACCTCCTCAATCAATGGAATAATGCGGAACTTGTAGTACGGGAGGAAAGTGTTGCTTCGTACGGTAAGATGGAAACCTATATGGCCTTTGTTCGGATAGCCATCACGCAGGATCCTCCAGATCCAGAAAAGGCACGAACTAATCTTGACGAACTGAAAGGGCTAATTCAAGGCTTTCTAGAAGGCAAGGTAGAAAAAGAAGACCAGCAGACTTATACGTTGAGCGATGTAACAGACCTTCTACAAAGTAGTGTTAAGGATATGGAAGGAAACGATATCAATTCGGCAATTGACCAGTTGAATGAAGTATTAATGATTTGGCCAAATGTCGAAGGAGAAGTTTCTACGAGGGACAGTAAGCTGTACAGTGACATGGAGACTAAGGTACCAACCGCCATTAGCTTACTGCAATCGAAGAAGATACAAGCAAAAGAAGCGAAAGAAATCGTTTCCGACTTACATGCACGACTACTTCCTTTAATTGATGATACGAGCTATACGACATGGGATGCGGCCTTGATTCTTTTACGTGAGGGATTGGAAGCTCTCCTTATCGTGGCAACACTGTTGTCCTTCCTAAAGAAAATTGGACAGGCAGACAAACAAAAGTGGATTTGGTCTGGCGTCGGGGCTGGCTTGGCAGCAAGTGCAATCCTTGCCGTTATTATCAATATTGTATTTTCACAGATTACCGCTGCCTCAAGCCGGGAGTATATTGAAGGAATCACGGGCATAATCGCAGTGCTAATGATGCTGACCATCGGAATGTGGCTTCATAGTAAATCGAACATCCATGCATGGAACCGTTATATCGGCAAGCAAATGGACCATGCTATTGCAACAGGCAGTATCTTGTCTTTTGCGTTAATTAGTTTCCTATCGATTTTCCGAGAAGGAGCGGAGACGATCATCTTTTATGCCGGAATGGCTCCGTATATGGAACTGAAACAGCTATTGACCGGGATATTGATTGCCTGCTTGATATTGATGGTCATTGGTTTCGTCATGCTCCGTTACAGCGTTAAGCTACCGATGACGGTCTTTTTCAAAGTGGCGACGATCTTCATCTATGCATTGGCATTTAAGATTCTTGGTGTCTCCATCCATGCACTTCAAGTTTCTCAAGTGATTAAGACGCATACACTTCACACGTTCCCGTTCATTGAATGGATCGGCCTTTATCCGACAGTGGAAACGATAGTACCTCAAATGGTATTGTTACTTCTGATTATAGTGGCTGCGATTTGGGTTAAAAAGAATAATTCTGCAGTTGCATAAAAAAGCAGGCCTGACATTAATCATGTCAGGCCTCCCTTTTTAATGAAGAGAACGGCGATAAGTATATTGTTTCCATTGATAAAGGATGAAGCAACCAATGCAGAATCCAAGGATGGCAATAAATGAGGCCATCCCGACCATTACGGTTAGCACATAGCCGATAACGTTGAAGCCCAGTAAGAAGGAGAGTAAGCCGAAACCTAGGCAAACCACTGCAATAACCTGGTTAAACTGTTGCTGTGCAGGATCTTCAGGAATGTATTTAGAGGGGTCCTTCTTCAGAAAGAGCTTTGCAAGGCGCATAACCGGATTAAAATGTAAAAGAAGACCAGATAGCCCCGCTACTAAAGGTATGGCCAGTATCCATTCTTGACCGGTTGCTAAAGCGAGGACTACGCTTAAAAATATGACCCACTGATTTGTTCGGACTAGAGGACGCGGAATGGGATGAATTTCATCTGACAAATTAAAAACCAACCTTTCTGATGAGTTTTATATTATTTTATCTGTTTATACATGATTTGGGAAGGGGAACTTTTTAGTTTATAATTATTTTAATTTAGTATTGATTATTATAAGAGAGGTAGTATAATACTAATATGAAATAAAAAGGAGGACGGTATGATGGTAGCAAAAGTTTGTGAAACATGCGGTACACCAATAAAAAGATTAAAACACTCTTCTTTATGCCAATGCGGTCCCAAAATACTGAGTAATCCATTCTCAACAAAAACAAAAAAATAATCGATTATCATAAAAATATAGTAAACCGACTATTGGCATGATAGTCGGTTTTTTGTCTATATAGAAGGGTATAGGTAAATACCTTTCTATATTTATTAGGTAATCCATAATAAATATTTTTCAAAAGAATAGAAATGTTGTAGGATTAGAGAATAGGTGAAAATGTCACGGTAGGATATGGAGTAGTCCTCCAGAAGGCCAAAACCATCACGTGACGGTTGGGAGGGGTTATATTGGGAACGAGACATTGAAAATCGGTGAGCTGGCAAGCATGGCAAATGTTACGAAGCGAACGGTGGACTATTACACGAATAAGGGTCTGCTAAAAGCAGAACGTTCCGCCTCTAACTACCGCTATTACTCAGTTGAGGAACTTGAGCGATTGCGCCTTATTGAGAAATATAAAAGAAAAAACTTTTCTTTGGAAGAGATAAAAGAACTTGTAAAACCAAATGCGAAGCCCCTTACTGAAATCGAGGAAACGGGACTTCAACTAAAAAGTAAAATGGATGGCTTGAATGAGGAATTGCGGGAAGTGATTAGCCTGATTGAAAAGGATGGAAAAAATGAACTTCTTCTTAAAAAACAGGTTTCTCATGAAAGCATTGCGTTGATTCAATCATTATTAGTGTTGTTAATTTAAAGAAAATTATCCCGATAGTTTATTGCACGAAGGTGCATATTACTCTTAAGGGCATTTCACTAAATGGTTTAGGATACGACATTCATATTTCGTTTGACATAATAGAAATCACCATTTATACAGGAGGTGCTTGGGACTGAACTATTGATTCCTTTCATGTAACTAGGATAAGGAATCGGTGGTAAACCCGAACATATTGGAGATATTTATAAAATTATTAGCAGTAGCTGTATTAATAGCATTAACCGCATTTTTTGTTGCCTCGGAATTTGCAATCGTTAAAGTCAGAAGTTCCCGCATCAATCAATTGATTGAAGAGGGAAATAAAAGTGCACTGGCAGCAAAAAAAGTGATTTCACATATCGATGAGTATTTATCTGCATGTCAACTGGGGATAACAGTCACTGCATTAGGATTGGGTTGGTTGGGTGAACCCACAGTGGAGGCTATTCTTGAACCCCTCTTCCATAGATGGGGTGTCGAGGAATCGTTAAGTCACATTCTTTCTTTCGTGATTGCTTTTGCGTCCGTTACATTCTTACACGTTGTTATTGGTGAACTTGCGCCAAAAACGGTTGCGATTCAAAAGGCTGAGGAAATAACGTTACTGTTCTCTAAGCCATTGATTCTTTTTTACCGCATATTATACCCATTCATCTGGGTATTGAATGGTTCGGCACGTGTCCTTACAGGCATGTTTGGATTAAAGCCGGCTTCCGAGACTGAAATGGCTCACTCGGAAGAAGAACTGCGGATTATCTTATCGGAAAGCTACAAAAGTGGTGAGATCAATCAATCGGAATATAAATATGTAAATCAAATTTTTGAATTTGATGAGCGTAATGCCAATGAAATCATGGTTCCAAGAACGGAAATGACCGTTATTGAAATAGGAATGCCACTATTGGAAGTTGTGGAGCTCATTCAAGAAGAACAGTATACACGTTACCCTGTCATAGATGGTGATAAGGATAATGTAGTGGGAATGGTCAATATTAAACGTCTTTATACAGCGACCATCACCGAGAAGAATGTTTCGGAATTGACGGTGGATAGTTTCGTTACACCCGTGATACGGGTTCTGGAAACTATCCCTATCCATGACTTGCTTCTGAAAATGCAGAAGGAACGGATTCATATGGCTGTTTTGACTGATGAGTATGGTGGTACAGCTGGTCTAGTTACGGTGGAAGATATACTTGAAGAAATCGTCGGGGAAATCCGTGATGAATTTGACCAGGATGAACGACCACTTATCCAAAAAGTAGATGAGGGACATTATGTTTTTGATGCAAAGACGTTAATTGAAGATGTTAATGATACCCTTGCCATCCAATTACCAGAAGATGATATAGATACTTTGGGAGGATGGTTCCTGACAGGTAGATTTGAAATTGCCGTTGGTGACCAAATTGAATTTGAAGGATATAATTTTACCGTCACAGAGATGGATGGCCATCATGTTTTATATGTTGAAGTAAAAAAAATCAAATAATCATAGGTGGAAAATCGGGCGTGTGTAGCGTCCGGTTTTTTTGTTTGGGTTAGAAGACGGTATCCCAGTAAAAATGCCGGATTTTAGGATAGTTCAAAGGTAGGATTCTGGTTGAAATGGCCATTCAAATGTTGGAAAAGTGATGCTCAAGGTATCTATTTACTGCATAAGAATGATAAAATAGGGAGTGGACATTAAATCTTGCTGCATAACCAAATGCAAGTTAAATAGGATGGAATGTAAGGGATAGGCTCATATATTTGGAGTGGTAAATAATATTCGCTTACTATAAATAATGAAAAAAGGCGGGTGGGTAAAATGGGTTTTAAGAGAAAACAAATGCTGGGATTCGGTTTAATCCTGCTTTTTTTAGCTATACTCCTTTCTTTTATGGTGTTTACACTCAATAATCTAAAAGGCAGTATGACTGAAATCGTGGAGGACCGTTATTATAAAGTTTCTGCCGCGATGGAAATACGCCAGTTGTTTACACAGTCAGACCGTGAAATTTTATTTGCGGCAAATGAGGCCAACAAGGCAGAAAGAGCGGAAAGCCTTAAAGTCATCAATGAAAACCACAGCCTGATTGAGTCGCAAATCGCTGAATTGTCGGGTACGTTAAATAAAGCGAAGGCAAGGCAATTATTGAAAGAGTTTGAAACACAATATGCCACATACTCTATAACCGAGGCACAAATCACCCAAAACATACAATCGAAAAACCCAACGACGGACATTAGCGAGCTAATGGATGATCAAAGGGATAAGCGGACAAAGGTTATCAGTACGATGGGTGCTTTTAAAAATTATCAAGAAAGTGTTATGAATGATACGTTAAGTAATGCGAAGCAAACCTATGAAGATATGATTAATTTCACTATTTTCGCAGTCATCCTTAGTATTCTAGTCATTTCCTTGACTGTCGCATGGATGATACGCAGCACATCAAAAGATTTGCAATCCATTACGAAGGTCATCAATAATATTGATTTTAAAAACTTATCGGTTGTACCGAGAATTCCTATTCGGACAAATGATGAAATAGGCGATATCGCTCGTTCCTTCAATGAAATGGCTGTATCACTTGAAACGTATAATCGTAAGGAAAAAGAGTTCACTGAGAAAATTAGCGAGCGCAACTGGATACAAACCCGAGTTGCTGATATTGCGACCATGTACCAACGCATTGTTGATGTAGAAGTGCTTGCTGACAGGTTCATCACCAGACTAGCACCGATGATGGGGGCGTCTCTTGGGGCGTTTTATATCAGACGCGGTGAAGGGGAAAATATGCGTTTTGTAAAAATCTCCAGTTTCGCAGGCGATGGTGAAGGTGCGGGAAGACGTGAATTCCGTATGGGGGAAGGCTTGATTGGTCAATGCGCCCTTGAAAGAAAAATAGAATTCATTGAGAAGATTCCTGAAGACTTCCACTTGGTTACAACGGGGTTAGGTGAAGTAAACCCTAAAAGTATCGTTATTGCTCCCGTCATTTTTGAGGATGAAGTGGTAGCTATGGTCGAATTGGCAAGCTTGGAGAATTACTCTAAATTGCAGAAACATTTCTTGACTCAAGTCTTGGACACTTTGGGGATTACAATCAACAATGTCGAAGGACGAATGGAAATTGAACGCCTATTGAAAGAGTCACAAGCACAGACTGAAGAGCTACAAGCTCAATCAGAAGAATTGCAATCTCAGTCAGAAGAAATGCAGGCCCAATCAGAGGAACTGCAGACACAGGCTGAGGAATTGCGGATGATTAACGAGCAATTAGAAGAGAGAAACCGTGAAACGGAAGACAAATCAAAAGAGCTTCAAATTGCCAAACTAAATCTTGAAAAACAAGCAGAAGAATTAAAACTAAGTTCAAAATACAAATCCGAATTCATGGCCAATATGTCCCATGAATTACGGACACCGCTTAATAGCATCTTGATTCTGTCGGAAATGCTATCTGACACGAATGACAGTAAATTGAATGAGGAACAGAAGGAATTCGCCCGTGTCATTAATTCGTCCGGTCAGGATTTATTAACGCTCATCAATGACATACTGGACTTATCAAAAGTCGAGGTTGGGAAGCTTGAAGTTGTCTTTGAGGAAATGAATATGAGTGAGTTACCGGAATTGTTACATCGAAACTTCGATCACGTAGCGAAGAAGAAGAATATCGATTTCATCGTTAGAAAAGATAAGGATGTACCTGATATTTTCTTCACTGATGAACAGCGGTTCCAACAAATTCTTAAAAACCTGTTGTCCAATGCTTTTAAATTCACCGAAAAAGGTTCAGTCTCTGTTCAGATTAAAAAGGCTGACGAAGAAAAAGTCGCACAATGGATTCAAACGAAAGGTGCGAGCAATTGGGTTGAAATCAATGTGAAGGACACGGGCATTGGAATTTCGAAAGAGAAGCAAAAATTAATATTCGAAGCGTTCCAACAAGGCGATGGAGCGACGATGAGGAAATATGGCGGTACCGGACTGGGGCTTTCCATATGCCGCGAGTTTGCTAAATTACTAGGCGGATGGGTTATAGTGGATAGCCAAGAGGGTGAAGGCAGTACGTTCACCTTCTTCATTCCAAGCATGCCAGAAGGCTTTAAAAACATGGGAGAAGCGATTGCTGCTTCCCCGGAAGTGGCAGCGGCCAGCCATGAAGGAACTCCCGCTAGCGTAGTGGACGAGAAACCGGATGTGGTGATACTTGATGATGATTCACAAGAGAACGCTAATTCTTTCCGCGGCAAGTCGGTCTTGGTAGTGGACGATGATCGCCGTAATATCTTTGCTTTGACAAACGCTCTGAAAAATGAGGGCATGGAAATCCTTACAGCGGAAAATGGCTATGAATGTTTGGAAATCCTTGATAAAGGAAAGAGTATAGATGCCATATTAATGGATATCATGATGCCAGGCATGGATGGTTATGAAACAATGACTAGAATCCGTGAACAAAATGAGTTTGATAATCTCCCAATCATTGCCTTAACCGCTAAGGCGATGAAAGGTGACAGGGAAAAATGTATAAGAGCCGGTGCATCTGACTATGTAAGTAAACCATTGAAATTGGAACAGTTACTGTCTGTTCTTCGCGTATGGCTAACGAATTAATAGTACGGGTAAGGAAGGTTTTAATGGAATGAAGGATACACTATCGATTGAAGAACGAGAAAATATAGAGATTGAGTTGCTCTTGCAAGCCGTTTATTCAGTCTCTGGCTTTGATTTCAGAAAGTACATGCGATCTTCCATACAACGGAGAGTCGAAAATCGGATGAGATTAGAGCATATAAGAAGAGCGAGTGGAATGATTGAAAAGGTTTTATATGAAAAAGGATTTGTTGAAAAACTTCTGAATGACTTTTCAATAAATGTTACGGAAATGTTTCGTGATCCTGACTTCTTTAAAGCTTTTCGAACGAACCTTGTTCCACTGCTTAAGGAACTTCCTGAAATCCGTATCTGGCATGCTGGTTGTTCAACTGGTGAAGAAGCCTTTTCGATGGCCATCATGCTAAAAGAAGAAGGGCTCTACGATAAAGCGAAAATCTATGCAACCGACATGAATGAAACGGTAATAGAACATGCTCAAAAGGGAATTTTACCCCTCAATCGCATGCAGTCTTATACAAAGAATTATCTACAAGCAGGCGGTAAACGGGAATTTTCGGAGTATTATACGACGGACTATCAGAATGCTTATCTTGATCCAAACCTGCTTAAAAATGTTGTGTTTTTCCAGCATAATCTCGTGACGGATGGTTCGTTCAATGAATTTCATATCATCATGTGCCGGAATGTAATGATTTACTTTACCGGAGAATTACAGACTTATGTAAATCAATTATTTTATGACAGTCTTTGTAAGGACGGCTTTCTTGCGGTCGGCAGTAAGGAATCCATTCGTACTTCTTCTTTTTCAGAAGTGTATAAGGACTTTGATGCAAGAGAGAAGATTTATAGGAAATTATAAAAAAAGGAGTTCGCTAAAAACCTGGCGAGCTCCTTTTTTCGTTATTAAAGTAAAACTCCTTAATTTTTTGAATGCAACTATATTTTAAGTTTAGGTGCCTGAAAAAACGGGTACATTTAATTAGTTAGGTCTGTGCTTTTTTGCCACAGATATTCTTATTTTTAAAAAGTAGCATAAGTAAGATATAATATAGTTCGGAATTCTTTTTTTAGGAAAGCCTTGCATTATATAGTACATGATAAAAGATAAAAGTGCCGCTCGATATAAGCCAAAAGGGGAATAAAGCAATGACGATTTTAATCGTAGATGATAACCAGGTTAATCTCTTCGTTATAGAGAAAATTCTTAAGCGAGCTGGCTATACGGATTTTCTATCATTGAAGTCAGCGCATGAAATGTTTGACTACCTACAAGTGGACAATCCTCAGCCAATCAAGACTTCTGTTGATATTATACTGCTTGATATTATGATGCCTGAAATTGATGGAATAGAGGCTTGTAGAAGACTCCAAAACATACCACACCTAAAAGACATACCGGTGATCTTTGTAACGGCACTTGAAGATTCAAACAAAGTGGCCGAGGCTCTGGATGTTGGTGGAATCGATTATATTATGAAGCCTATTAACAAAATTGATTTATTAGCCAGAATCCGTGTAGGGTTAAGGCTTAAATATGAAAAAGACTGGCATAAAATGCAGGAAGAAAAAATACGGAATGAATTAGACCTTTCGATGCAAGTGCAAAGCAGTCTATTGAGTGAGCCGGTGGTAGATAATCACTTAACAATAAAAGCATCTTACCTCCCTGCAAATAAATTAGCCGGAGATATGTACTATTGGCACCGGATTGATGAAAAACGGTACGGAATCATTATACTTGATATGATGGGCCATGGAATATCGGCTTCACTTGTTTGTATGTTTATTTCCTCTGTTCTAAGGGATGCCATCCGAAAACACACGGATCCCGTTGCGGTGATAAACGAAATGAATCATTGGATGAGTGTCCTTAATAAAAAGGAAAACCCGATTCATTATTATTTCACTGCCATTTATATGGTGATTGATACAGAACATAAAACTCTGGAATATGTAAATGCAGGTCATCCACCGGGTTTTGCCTTGATGGATGATGGGGAAGTGTTGTCTCTTTCAAAGGGGACATGCCCTGTTGGTTTCTTCACGGAGATGAAAGTGGAGAAAACGATTGTTCGTTATGAAGATAGAATTCAAATTCTTGTATTTACCGATGGAGTCATGGAGGCTATCGATAGGGAAGGAACGGATGGACTGGATGAAATAAAAGAAGTCGTTTCGCGGGATTGGTTGGATTGCGAGGGAAATGCTCCGATTGATCTGGTCATGCCTGCTGAACTCCATCTAGACCAACCTGACGATATGTGTGTGGTCGTAATCCAAGCTACTTGATAAAGAAAGAGGCTGCAGAATAATCTGCAGCCTCTTCTGTTTATAGGTGGGGGGTTTACTTGTCGTGATCGTAAGGCATGTAATTGTGGTTTCTAAAACCTTATCTATGGGAATCTTTTACCTTGCCGATTCCTTCTTGGACATTACCTTTTAATTTATCAAGTTTTCCTTCAGCTTGTAAGTGAGGATCATTCTTAGCGTTTCCGACTTGGTCTTTTGTTTCACCTTTTGCTTTATTGACAGTACCTTTTATCTTGTCTGATAATCCGCTCATTATGAGTTACCTCCTTGTTTTTGTCTACTTTACTTATACCCGTGGGATATTTGAGTAAACCATAATGAGAGAAAAATCTTAAGAAGCGATCGTAATATCTTTGCTGTGTTTCTTAATGAAATGATAAGCACGCTCCACGATTAATTCTTTATCATAATCAAGCGAAGCAACATGATAGGAGTTAGGGAGAGAAATCAACTCCTTGCTATGAGAACTGACGGAATTATATATTCGGTCCGAACATTGAGATGGGACAACATGATCTTCGGGAGAATGGAAGATGAGGGCAGGGCAGCTGATGTCCTCGAGTTGTTCATTCGTATGTTCCATAATAGTAAGCAACTGATTAATAGCTGTGATAGGTACGCAATCATAAGTGATTTCTGTAGTATCTTTGTCTTTAATGTCAGGAGCCCCTTCTGTAATGAAACGCGGAGCAGTTTGGTTGCGATAGGTTTCATATTCAGGGACTTGAAGGGCAGCGTTGATTGTCATTATTCCATCACAAGCTACTTTTGTTGCCAAATCCAAAACAAGGGCACCACCCATAGATTGCCCCATTGCGAACACATGCGCACAGGTTTGCTTTAGCTTTTTATAGGCAGTCTCGATATCCTTGATCCAATCTTGGTAATGGATCGTTTCCATTTCAAGCTCATGTGTTCCGTGACCCTGTAAGCGAGGTGCGTAGACGGTGTAACCTTTGGCGGCCAAACTTTTACCTAAATACCCTACGCTTTGTGGGGTTCCGTTAAAGCCATGGCAAATGAGGATTCCAATAGAGTTCCCGGGATAGAAGAATGATTCTGCCCCTGGTATAACCTTTGCAACTGTCATGTGTCCATCTCCTTTACTATTCTTATCGTTCGTTTACTTGATATGAAAAATGACTATTCCGATTATATTACTTGGTTAAATGATAACATAAGAAAATTCACCAAGTCAATATTAGTTTGTACCTTTCTTAGTGTGATGTCAGGAGATACCAAGAATCGGCTGAATCTGGGTGTTAAAGGAGTTTAGGGCTCATAGAGAGTTGCCTTCCTTCTATATATAGTACTAATCAAAATCTCTTGTAGATTTCTTTGGAATCAGCAGAGGAAAAGGGAATGCACAAGCTTCTAAGGAATTTATAAAATACCCGTTGACTTTTATGAAAAAAAGGATTAATATGAATAAGCACTAAGAAAACAAACGCAAAACTTCATCGCTTATAGCTGAATGGCTAGAAGAAATGACACAATAAAAACTATTGACTTCTTATAAAGAAAATGATAAGATGAAATGGTCGCTGAAAAACACAGCGATTAAAAATAAGTTAAAAACTTCGTAGAAGTTGACAACTAATCGATAGTGTGTTATGATGAATTAACAAGTTGTTCTAACGAACAACGAGATAAATTGCTCTTTGAAAACTGAACAAAACAAAGCGCCAACGTAAATTTTGAGTGAGCACACACTATAAAAAAGCAAAATGAGCAAGTCAAACATTTCTTCGGAGAGTTTGATCCTGGCTCAGGACGAACGCTGGCGGCGTGCCTAATACATGCA